>JAMBLH010000176.1 GCA_023336875.1 Actinomycetes bacterium | reverse complement strand
CGCTGATACAGATCGACTGTCTGGCCGAGCCTGGTCAATGGCCACAGCAGCCGTTGGGTGAGGAACACAAGGACGGAATAGAGGCCGATATTCAGACTGCCGTCGAGTGCGAGAAATCCGCCCCACACAAGTGTGGCAGTGAATCCGATGAGGATGGCTATTCGGATGAGCGGCACGAATAGCGCGGAGAGTCTGATTGCTGCACTGTTCGCCGAGCGGTAGCGATTCGATGCGACGGCGATACGTTCGACCTCACGAGCCTCGGCAGTGAACGCCTTTATCGTCGAGATACCGCCGATACTGTTCGAGAGCTGCGAATTGATGGCAGCCGCCTCCTCCCGAACAGCGGCATAGCGGGGCTCGATACGCCTTTGATAGTGCATCGAGCCCCAAATGATCAAGGGGATGGGAAGGAACGCCAGCAGTGCGATCGAAGGCGCGATGGCGAAAAACACAGCTCCAATGAGTATGACCGTCGTACCAAGCTGGATGACCTCATTGGCACCGACATCGAGGAAACGCTCAAGCTGGTTTACGTCATCGTTGAGAACCGCCATGAGGTCGCCCGTCGTGCGGTCCTCGAAATATTCGACGTCGAGTTCCTGGAGATGCTCGTAGGTGTCGACCCTGAGGTCGTGCTCGATCGCCTGAGCGAGGTTTCGCCATTTGACCTCGGCGAGGTAGTCGAACAGCGACTCGAATCCCCACACGATGAACGTGACGACCGCTATCGCGACGATCTGCATCTTGGGGTCTTCGATGCCACGACTCGCGAGAAAGGAGTCTCCCTGGTTGGCGACCACGTCGACGGCAAGACCGATAAGGAATGGTGGTGCGAGATCGAACGCCTTGTTCAGGAACGAATAGATCGAGGCGAGCACGATCTGCCCTCGGTACGCAGAGCCATAACGCCACAAACGACGAAGAGGAGAAGTCGATTTCATCGCGTTGACGGTAGACGCCATTTGGTGGTCAGCAACCACGGACTGTCGGTCCATGGAAATAGTGCCACTTTGGCGGCTCCGGAACCCGCCCAGCCGGATGTGCGCTGTCACTTGACAACGCAGACACTGCGATTCGTCGAAATATTGTCTTGACCCTCACGTAACGTGAGGGTATACGATGCGCTCATGGAAACAGAAACTGCCCTGACCGTGGGAACAGTCGCCAGCCTTGCTGGCGTGACGGTGCGAACGCTCCACCACTACGACGAGATCGGTCTCGTCGCACCAGCCGAGCATTCAAGTGCCGGGTACCGCCTCTACAGCCGACGAGACATTGAACGGCTCCAAGAGGTGCTCTTCTTCCGAGAACTCGGCATTGGTCTCGCCGAGATTCGGCGAATCGTCGAAGAGACGGGATATCGAAGAGACGAGGCGCTCGGAATCCAGAGAGAACTGTTGCTGTCACGGTCCAGTCGGCTTCTCGTCATGGTCGAGGCCATTGATCGGTCAATCAATGCGGCACAGAAAGGAATCAACATGACAACGGAAGAGATACTGGATGTGTTCGGAGATTTCGATCCGGCTGGACATCAGGCGGAAGTCAACGAGCGATGGGGCGACACCGACGCATACGAGGAGTCGAACCGTCGTGTCAGCAGTTACAAGAAACACGACTGGCTGCAGCTCAGAAGTGAGGCGGACGCTCTCGATCAGCGTCTACTCGTCCTCATGACGAATGGTATCGCTGCCGATAGCATCGAAGCAATGGACGTCGCAGAGGAACACAGAGTGCACATCACGAAGTGGTTCTACAATTGCACTCCCGAAATTCACGCCGGTCTCGGACACATGTATATCGCCGATTCCCGCTTCAGGGACAGCATCGACAAGGCGGAAGATGGGCTGGCGCAGTACCTTTCGGAAGCCATCGCCGCCAACCACCAACGACTCGGATCAACGCCAGAGAACTCACCCGACGAGTGATGGATCCAAACCACGCATAGCGGCATTGGGTGCTTTGTCCGTACACAATGGCGTGTGATCACAGTGGGAGGACGAGGCGTTCGAGAAGATTGATGGCCGTGGATGTCTTCACGGTCGGATTCGGATCTGGTTCGACCGTGGTGGTTGGAGTTGCAGATTCATCGATGACGACCGTAGCGATCGAAGCAGCGTGGCGGTGACCTCACTCTTCTACTCACTCTTCCCGATCTTGACAACGACGTTCTGACCATCGACGACCGGTTCGCCTGGCCCGGGGGTTGTGATGACGACGAGGCCATCAAGGTCGGGACTCGCCGTTTCGATATCGGTGATCGACCACGTGAGGGAAATACCGTTGTCGACTGCGAATTCCGAGATGCGGTCGCCGACAAGATGCTTTGGCAGCCCGCGCAGGTCGGTCATCGATATCACGGGAGCAATGCCGCTCGAAACCTCCACTGTCACTGTTGACCCCTGCCTCAGCGCCGTGCCTGCGAGCGGAATCGTCCCCAGCACGGTATCGGCTGGGACCACGGAATTCACTTCAACGATCTCAGCCCTGAGGCCGACAGAGAAGAGTGCGTCGACGGTGGCGCCGAGGGATTCCGTGTGTCGCGGAACCGATGTGAATGGCGTTTGGCGGTACAGATTGGTCCCTGGAGGATCCTCGGGGAAGTCAACTGGAGCCATGTTTCTCGTTGCGTAGGTCATGAACTGCTTCCAGATGGGAGCAGGCAGCGACCCACCAAACGCTCGGCGATAGAACTGCTCCTGCCCTTCTAGGTCGTTCCACACAGTGAATCCTTCCAGCGGGATCTGCGCGTCTGCGTACCCGACCCAGACGCTTGTGGTGAGCTGGGGGACATACCCGACGAACCAGACGTCGCGGTAGTTCGTGGCTGTGCCGGTCTTACCAGCCTGGGGGCGGTCGGGGATGTTCGCCCGCTTGGCCGTACCGCTGGTCACAACCTTCTCCATGGCGCCGACAACCGCCGCGGCGACCTGATCCGAAATCACCTGGCGCGGGGTAACCGTGTGCTGGTACAGGACTGTCCCATCGGCCGTTGTGATCTTCTCTATGAGATATGGCTCCACCCTCGATCCGAAATTGGCAAATGTCGAGTATGCCGCAGACATCTCAAGCGGTGAAACTCCCAGTGCTCCGAGCGTTATCGATGGATACGGCTGGAGCGGCGACTCGATACCGAGTCTGTGCGCCATGTCAACCACGACCTCTGGTCCGATCGCGTCAACGAGCCTCGCGTACACGGTGTTGACAGAGTTGTACGTGGCAGACTCGAGCGTACGAAGGCCCTTCCCCGATGCACCCCCCGCGTTGTTGACGGTCCAGAAGTTGCCGTCTGCTGAACATGGGCTGTCACACTCGATGACCGCAGGGCTTGAATCGTCCCAGTAGGAACCGAGCGTTACCGGATCTCCCGCAAGGTCCCCTGACTCCAATGCCGCGGCCAGCGTGAAAGGCTTGAACGCGGAGCCCGGTTGGCGAGCCCCCTGGCTTGCCAGGTCATAGGGTCGTTGCCCCGCTTCGATGTCAGTTCCGAAATCAAGGCCCGAGGCGAGCACCCTGATCGCGCCGGTCTTGTTGTCCACCGTCGCAATGGCACCGGTTGGCCCGTCGAATTCCGGACGGAACCATGCTCTGAGGATCCTGTTCGCCTCGTCCTGAAGGTCGACATCGAGCGTGATGTCAATCGTCAGCCCCCCACCACCGTTGCAATTCGTCACAGCAGCTGGGCAGCCAAAGACTGCTCGTTTTCTTTCTGAGTACGTCTCACCGAGTCCGTACTTGTTGCTTCGCAGCAGCTCCTGGCGTACGGCAATCATGACTTGGGGTGAGAGAGATTCGAACTCCTGCTGCGCAATGATGCCGAGTGGCTCAGCCTTTGCGGTCGCCGCGTCCGCGCCGATGATGTAGCCGTTGGCAACCATCCTGTCGATTGTGCGGTTCCGCGCTGCCATCGCGTTCTCTGCGTTATGGCGTGGGTGATAGAACGTGGGGTTCCTGATGGGAATCGGCAGAAGTGCTGCTTCAGAGATGGACAGTTCGTCAAGTTCCTTCCCGAAATACTCGAGAGAAGCAGCCCTGATACCGTAGGCGTTGGATCCGAAGAAGACCGAATTCGCCCAGAACTCAAGGATCTCATCCTTCGTGTACCGTCTTTCAAGTTCTGCCGCGACCACGGCCTCACAGATTTTTCGCTCGATCGTGTAGTCGGCTGAGAGAAAGTTCTGCTTCACAACTTGCTGAGTGATCGTCGAACCGCCGCCCGCGGCGTTGCTCGAGACCTTTCCTATCGCTGCGCGAGCGATCGCCATGAAGTTGATTCCTTCATGTTCGTAGAAGGACTTGTCCTCGGCCGACAGCAGAGCAGCAACAACGATGTCTGGCATCTCCTCGAGGCTCACCGGTCGTGAGTTTCTCTCCGTGAGTTGGCCAAGTTTCACTCCGTCAGCAGAATGCACGGTGGAGAGCATCGACAGGTTGGGGAACTCGAGGTCGACCTCTGATGTGTCACAGAGATACTCGTCCGAGAGCGATTGGGCCGATCCGTGCGCTGTATTGGCGCTGAGAAAGCCAAACAGGCCAACCCATGTTGCGGCCGCGACAATGATGACCCCAAGCCCGAGCAGGGCGGGGATGCGTCTGCGGCTGCGTTCCGCTTTCTCGACAGTGCGTATCTCAGGTTCCATAGTTCCCACAAGTAACGAACGAATAGTCCCGATAGGTCCTACCGGTACCATCGGTTCGCGATAGTCAGGTTAGGAACGCAACTCAGATACGTCTGGTAGCAACCGTCAGCTGACATCTACTACGAAGGAGCGGTGCACAAGGTGGAGGAGAACGACGTGGATGCCGATCAGATCGAATACGGTCCGGAGGACCTCGAGGGTTGGGATCCCAGTGACGAGCTCGGTGAAGCAGGTTCCTATCCCTACACACGTGGGCCGTATCCCTCGATGTATACGGGTCGCCTCTGGACGATGCGTCAGTATGCGGGTTTCGGCGACGCAGCGGCGACCAATGCCCGGTTCCGAGCGCTTCTCGATGCGGGCCAGACGGGCATCTCCGTCGCTTTCGACCTCCCCACCCAGATGGGTCTCGATTCAGATGATCCCCTTGCCGCTGGGGAGGTTGGCAAGGTCGGTGTGGCCATCGACTCGGTCGAGGACATGCGTGCCCTGTTCGAAGGGATTCCGCTGGGCGATGTGTCCACGTCGATGACGATCAACTCGACAGCAGCGGTCCTCCTACTCATGTATCAGATCGTTGCCGAGGAACAGGGGGCGGATCCGGACCAGCTCCGCGGCACCGTACAGAACGACATCCTGAAGGAGTACATTGCGAGGGGCACGTACATCTATCCAGCTGAACCCTCGATGAGGATCATCACGGATACGTTTGCCTACTGCGCAGCAGAGATGCCGAATTGGAATACGATCTCGATTTCCGGGTATCACATACGTGAAGCGGGCTCCACCGCCGCCCAGGAAGTCGCGTTTACCATTGCGAACGGCCTTGCGTACGTTGAGGCAGCAAGCGCAGCAGGGCTGGATGTCGACACTTTTGCCCCCCGGCTCTCGTTCTTCTGGAACGCGCACAACGACCTTTTCGAGGAGGCTGCAAAGTTCCGGGCGGCCAGGAGATTGTGGGCGCGCCTGATGCGCGACCGGATGGGTGCACGGCTGCCCGAATCGTGGCGTATGCGATTCCACACCCAAACCGCCGGGTCGACGCTCACCGCTCAGCAACCGCTTACAAACGTCGTCCGCACGTCATACCAGGCACTCGCAGCGGTGCTTGGAGGCACCCAGTCACTCCACACCAATTCCTACGACGAGGCACTGGGACTCCCCACCGATGAGTCGGCCTTGTTGGCTCTGCGCACGCAACAGGTGCTCGGATACGAGACCGGTGTGCCAGACACTGTCGATCCGCTTGCGGGGAGCTACTTCGTCGAATCACTCACCGATCGGATCGAGGCTGACGCAATGGATCTGATCGCTCGAATCGACGAGCTCGGCGGCGCCCCAGCCGCGATCGGGGAGGGGTTCCAGCAACGCGAGATCGAGGAGGCGGCGTACACCCAGGCGAGGGCAGTGGACAGCAGCGAAGCAACGGTCGTTGGTGTGAACCGCTTTGTCGCTGAACACGACCCTGAGCCTGGGATGCTGCACATCGATCCCGAGCTTGAGGCGAACCAACGCGCATCCCTCAACGAGGTAAGAGAGCAGCGCGACGGTGCAGCGGTGGATGCCGCGCTCAATGCGCTGTCGATGGCAGCGAGTGGGGACGACAATGTCTTGTATCCCATGAAGGCTGCGCTAGAGGCCGGTGCCACCATCGGAGACATCACCGAGACAATGGTTCCGATCTTTGGACGGTACCGACCAAGCTTCTAGGTGTATGCCGAAACTCTTCGGTGTGTGCGCAACCGCCGAAGCAACCCAATGTGCATGCGCAACGCCAACGACGACGGCAAGGACTGTCTCGCCAAGCGCGATGATCGTAAAGAGATGCCTTCAGCGATGATCCAGCCGTCCCATCCCTCAGCGAATGATCATTAGCGGGGACCCGGATGAGACCGTGTCTCCGACCTGCACCTTCAGCTCAACGATCTCTCCGGAGATCTCAGCTTTGATCTCGTTCTCCATCTTCATTGCCTCGAGAACGCATACAGGGTCGCCCGCATCTACGGACTCACCCGCCTTCTTGTGGATCTTGACGATGGTCCCCTGCATCGGAGCAGACACGACACCCTCACCGCTGGAGCCACCCGCACGTTTGGACAGCTTCGGTGCCTTGCGCCGTGGCGCAACTCGCTTGCCTGAACCAGGCGCCGTCATGACCTTCGCCCAGTACTTGACAGTGAATCTGCGACCACCCACCTCGACCGTGAGGTTTCGCTCTGAGAGTTCCTCGTCCTCAGGCAGCGTGGGCGCGGTCGTTCGCTCCAAGTGGCTGAAATCGAGACCGTCCTCGACAAGTCGAGTCGAAACCCTGCCTTCGAGGAATTCCTCATTGGTGAGAATGGCGAGGTGCGCAGGGATCGTTGTGTCGACACCGCCGATTTCGAATTCCCTGAGTGCACGCTGAGCTCTATGGATCACCTCGTCACGGTTCTTGCCCGTCACGATGAGTTTGGCGATCATGTTGTCGTAGTACTGGCTGATCTCGGACCCCTGTACGACACCAGAGTCGACCCGGATCCCCGGACCACCGGGTTCGGTGTACTTCACGAGTGTCCCTGGACTGGGACTGAAACCCTGCGAGGGATCCTCTGCGTTGATCCTGAACTCGATGGCATGGCCGATCGGTTGAGGCGTGGTGGTCATGGACAGTTCTTCCCCATTGGCCACACGTATCTGTTCAGTCACCAGATCGACTCCGAAGACCTCTTCGGTGACCGTGTGTTCAACCTGGATGCGTGTGTTCATCTCCAGGAAATAGAACTCACCACCGGAGTAGAGGAACTCGACGGTGCCCACTGATTCGTAATCGGCTGCATGGCCAAGCGCAAGGGCGAGTTCGCCCACATGAGATCGTTCGTCATCGGTAAGCCCAGGTGCCGGGCACTCCTCGATCAGCTTCTGATGACGGCGCTGCATTGAGCAGTCACGCTCGCCGAGGAACACACCGTTGCCGTGAGAGTCGAACAGAACCTGAGCTTCGATGTGGCGTGCGTCCTCAAGGTACTTCTCGACGTAGACCGCTGGATTCCCGAACCAAGCTTCTGCCTCCCTGGCGGCTGCTTCAAATGCGTCTTCGAGCCGATCGGGGTCCCTAACGACCTTCAAGCCTCGGCCGCCACCTCCCGCTGAGGCCTTGATGGCGACGGGAAAACCGTATTCTGCTGCAAAGTCTGCGACCTGGCTGGCTGATGTGAGCGGCTCGTTGGTTCCAGGAACACCAGGTACCCCTGCTGCTTCAGCCGCCCGACGTGATTCGATCTTGTCACCCATCATGTTGATGGCAGCAGGTGGCGGACCTATCCAGATGAGGCCAGCGTCGATGACCCTCTGCGCGAATCCGGCATTCTCAGCAAGGAACCCGTAGCCGGGATGAACTGCGGAGGCCTCGGATTCGCGTGCCACCTCGAGGATGCGGTCGACATTGAGGTAGGAGTCGGCTGCAGGAGCGGTCCCCACGTTCCATGCTTCGTCAGCCATGGCCGTGTGGACAGCGTCGCGGTCGAGCTCTGAATAGATGGCGATCGTCCGAATGCCAAGATCGCGCGCGGCTCGGATGATGCGAACGGCGATCTCGCCACGATTTGCGATGAGGATGGATTCCACGGTGTGCATCCTATAGGGGACATGTCACTGACAACGAAGCGTCTCGCTGTCCTGTGAAGTACGACCCTTGGCTCGTGCGCAGCGTTACGAAGTGGCTACAGAGGTATGTTGCCGTGCTTCTTTGCAGGCAGTGTTTCGCGTTTGTCTCGCAACATGTCAAGAGCGCGGATCAGGCGAGGGCGCGTCTCTCGCGGCTCAATGACGTCATCCACAAGACCATTCTCTGCCGCGATGTAGGGATTGTTGAACTTCTCCTCATACTCGGCAACGAGTTCAGCTCTGGCGGTCTCTGGGTCATCGGCGGTCGCGAGCGCTCGACGGTGGATCACGTTGACGGCGCCCTGTGCGCCCATCACCGCAATCTCAGCCGTCGGCCACGCAAAGACCACGTCAGCTCGTATCGCCCGCGAATTCATGACGAGGAATGCCCCGCCATACGCCTTGCGCATGATGACCGTAATGCGGGGAACCGTTGCCTCAGAGAATGCGTAGAGGAGTTTCGCTCCATGTCTGATGATGCCATCGTGCTCCTGGTCGACGCCTGGGAGGAAACCTGGAACGTCGACAAGGGTGATCAATGGGATGTTGAACGCATCGCAGAATCTGACGAATCGGGCAGCTTTTGTCGATGCCGCGATATCGAGCGTTCCCGCGAGGACGGCAGGCTGGTTCGCCACGATCCCAATCGCGTACCCATCGAGCCTCGAAAACCCGACGACGATGTTGCCAGCCCAATGCTCGTGCACCTCGTAGAACTCGCCATCGTCAACGATGCTCTCGATGACGTCAATGACGTCGTACGGCTGGTTCGGCGAATCTGGAATGATCGTCGTGAGGGCCTCATCCATCCGGTCAGAGGCGTCCATCGTGGTGAAGAACGGTGGCACCTCCATGTTGTTCTGCGGGAGGAACGACAACAGATATCTGACCTCGTCGAGCGCCTCGCGATCGTCCTCAGCAACAAAGTGGGTGACGCCTGACTTGGACGAGTGCGCATGGGCCCCACCGAGATCGTCCATCGTCACCTCTTCACCCGTAACGGTCTTGATGACATCGGGACCTGTGATGAAGAGATGTGAGCTTCCCTCGACCTGATAGACGAAGTCAGTCAATGCAGGGGAGTACACAGCGCCACCAGCGCAGGGTCCCATGATCACCGAGATCTGAGGGATCACTCCAGATGCTTGCACATTTCGCTCGAAGATCCTGCCATACCCGTTGAGCGCCACGACCCCCTCCTGAATCCGGGCGCCACCCGAGTCCTTGAGCCCAATGATCGGCGTTCCCGTGTCCATTGCAAGATCGATCACCTTGCAGATCTTGTCGGCCACGGCCTCTCCAAGGGATCCACCGAAACGCGTGAAATCCTCAGCGAATATGAAGACGTTGCGACCATCGACCGTTCCCCAGCCGGTTACCGCTGCATCGCCGAATGGGCGCTTGTCCTCGATGCCGAAGCCCGTCGCCCGATGCTGGACGAAGGGGTCCATCTCCTGGAAGGAGCCCTTGTCGAGAAGTAGCTCGATTCGTTCCCTCGCGGTGAGTTTGCCCGCGTCATGCTGTCGCTCAATAGCACGCTGGTCGTCCGGCGCCAGAGATCGCTCGCGAAGTTCGCGTAGCTTCTCAATACTTTGTTCTGTACTCACCGGTCCTCCGGGTAGGCTCGCCAGCTATCAAGCAATGTTTCGACTCGTGGGAACGTGATATGGCTACACCATACGACATCTTCCGACTGGCGACAGTCGAAAGTACGCAGGACGAGGCTCGCGGTCTCGCGGCCGACACAGGTGTTCCCTCACTCGTGGTTGCTTCCGAGCAGCTCTCGGGTCGAGGCAGGCAGGGGCGGACGTGGACCCAACCCGACCGCGGGATGTTCGCCTCATTGGCATTTGTCTCTGACTGGGCGCCGTTTGAGTTGACGCTTATCCCGTTGATTACTGCCGTTGCGGTGCGGAGGGCGGTGGCGAGTCAATTCGCAATCGAATTGGATCTCAAGTGGCCGAATGATCTCTTGCTCGACGGACGAAAGGTGGGAGGGATTCTCGTCGAGTCGAGCGCGAGCACGGTCGTGGTCGGCTGTGGGATGAATCTCTGGTGGGTGGATCCCGTCGATGGCGCGGCCTCGCTCCTTGACGAAGATCCAGGGAGCAACGCAGCATCGAGGTCGGCTGAGCGTTGGGCGGACTCGCTGCTCGCGTTTCTTGAGGATGGTTCCCAGGCCTGGCCTCGCGCCGAATATGAGCAGGCATGCGTCACGCTCTCTCGCGACGTCTACTGGGATGGTGGAGAGGGTCGCGCGACGGGAATCGCCGCCGATGGCGCTCTCATCGTCGCCAAGGACGGCATCGATGTGGTCCTTCACTCGGGAGAGGTGCACACCCGTGACCGCCGCTAGCCTCATCTCGAGAAACAGGAGAGAATCGCGTGACCGTATTACTGGGTGAAGGCACCATCGAGATCATCTACGGATCGATCAGCATCCCCGCGGGAGCCCAAACCCTGGGCGGATATCTCGCACGCCCGGACGGCG
>JAMBLH010000175.1 GCA_023336875.1 Actinomycetes bacterium | reverse complement strand
TCGAAGAGGAGATCACTGGTCGACTGATTGCTGATCGCGGCCGCCAGGATGTCGCGGCCAGTCGGAGGCTGCCACTGATCGAGGATTTTGATCTTATGCACGCCACACGAGCAGAGATCGAGGACGTTGAGCGAGCCATCCGGCCCCTTGCGAGAAAGCTTGCAACTCGTCTTGGCCAACGCAGACGGCACGGTTCCAAGGGGAGACTCGATGTGAGACGAACGATACGACGCTCCCTCGGTCACGGAGGTGTGTTGATCGAGCCACTCTTCAAGCCGCCGAAAAAGTCGAAGCCGGAGATCGTCATCCTCTGCGATGTGTCAGGGTCGATGGCGACATTTGCCAGATTCACGATGCAGCTCACCTACGCGATTTCGACGGAGCTGGCCAAAGTGCGCGTGTTCGCGTTCATCGATGGACTCGATGAGGTCACATCCCATTTCACATCAGAGATCGACTTTGCTGCAGGCCTCATCACCATGAGCAGAGAAGCCGATCTCGTCAGGAGCGACGGTCACTCTGACTACGGCAGGTCCTTCACAGAGATGTACGAGCGATACGCGCACGCCGTGACGCCAAGGTCGACCCTGATCGTCACGGGCGACGCCCGAAACAACTACAGAGAACCAGCTGTTGAATCGTTCGAACAACTGGCCGATCGATCGCGTGCGACCTTCTGGCTCAACCCGGAGCCGAGTCGATTCTGGGACACGGGCGACTCGGTTATGTCCCTCTACGGGCCCGTATGTGACCGTGTTGAGCAGGTCCGTACGCTTCGTCAGCTCGAAAGCTTCGTTGAGCGTGCAACGCTTCCCGAATTCCAGAGATCACGAATCGCTTCATAAGGTTTTCGCGCATTCAAGTTTCTTCCAGTAGCGTCCGATGCACTTGGGTATACATCACCGCGTGCCGATAGGGGAAACCGTAGGTGAAGCAAGTTCTTGTAGTGGACGACTCACATGTCATCAGAAGGCTCGTTGAGGTAGTCCTGGAACAGATCCAAATCGAAGTCATGACGGTGGCGAACGGTTCCACGGCGTGTGAAGCTCTTGAGCAATACGTCCCGGACATGTTGATCCTCGATGTCGGACTTCCTGACATCTCGGGATGGGATGTGCTCGACTTCGTGAGGTCTCATCCCAACCTCCAAGAAACCGCGGTAATCATGCTCACCGGACGCGCCGACGCCCAAGACATTGAGATGGCAGCCGACAAGGGTGCCGATGAGTACCTGTTGAAGCCCTTCCGCCCTGATGAACTCAGGCGTCTTGTCGTGGACACGATTCACGAATCTGCCCGGATGCGTGCCTAGCAACCACTCCGGATTATCGCTACGGTGATTCTGTCGACGGTGGTGTGCGATACCGATGCACCATCTGCTTGCCATTCTCATCGTCGTCTCCTCTTTCGGCGCCGTCGCGTGTCCAGGATTCAGGGTTCCTTCCGCCGCGTCAGTGGTTCGTGGCTTCGCGCCGATCGGCAGGTGGGCGGGACACTGGGGGATCGATGTCGCCGCCACCGATGGCTCAGCCGTTCGGGCGATCGGGGACGGCGTCGTACGGTTTGCAGGAACGGTCGTTTCCAATAGGTCCGTGTCCATTGATCATGGTGGCGGCCTGATCACGGCGTACTCCTATCTCGCTGAGACCGTTGTCAGAAGGGGTGATCCTATCTCAAGCGGAGACATGGTTGGGGTGTCGGGGCTTCACGGTGGCACGGGTGCCTACCACCTCTCGCTCAGAGCGCGGGGACGCTACGTTGACCCGGTGTCGTTGAGGACATGTCACAGGGGTCCACACCGCGGGTTGTACCTTGCTGTCGGGACAACGACCTATGCTGGTGGGCGTGCAAGGGATCCTCGGCGGCACTTTCGATCCGCCTCACAACGCTCACATAGAAATGGCCACAGCCGCGTACGCCCAGTTGGGGCTTGACGCGGTGCGTTTGATGCCCGCGGGGGATCCGTGGCAGAAACATGATGTTGGCGTGTCAGATACCGAGCACCGCCTTGCAATGGTCGAACTCCTTGCTGCTGTGGACCCGCATCTCGTTGTCGATGACATTGAGATTCTCCGACAAGGCCCCACCTACACGATCGATACGATTGAGCGACTGGAAGAGCGAAGCGTGCTCATCCTCGGTTCCGATGCTGCACTTGGAATGCCAACGTGGCATCGCGCCGACGAGATCGCGGCGTATGTTGATATTGCAGTGGCACCGCGGCCCGGTGTCGTGAAAGCTGACGTCGAGGCGGCCGTTGGTGGTGAAGTGATCTGGCTCGACATGGAACCTGTTGATCTGTCATCCACGATGATCAGGTTGCTGGCGAGATCAGGTGCTGACTACTCCGAATACGTTCCCGGCTCGATAGCCCGATACATCGCCGCCGAGGGGCTGTATCAACCGCGCGAGAATCGTCATGGTGTCCCCCTATCATCGACTGGAATGAGTACCCGCACGAACACAGCCACTCCAGACGCCATTGAAGCTGCACGTGCGGCCGCAGCGGCTCTCGATGACAAGTCCGGTGAGAACATAGCGATTCTGGATCTGTCTGATCTGCTTGTCGTCACGGATATTTTCTTGCTGGTGACAGGAACGTCGCGCCGCAACGTACTGACCCTTGCCGACGAGGCGGTTGCCGCGCTCCGGGAGATTGACAGGCGACCGATTCGTAAGGAGGGCACTGACCACGGGAAGTGGGTGTTGCTTGACTACGGGGACGTGGTAATCCATCTCTTTGACCGCGAAACGAGGCAGTACTACGACCTGGAGCGGCTCTGGGCTGGCGCCCCACGGATCGAGTTCGAGCCCACTCCTTCTACGACCGAGGCTTGATAGACTCCCGATTTCGCCGGGGGCTGTAGCTCAGCCTGGTAGAGCACTTGTCTTGCAGACACATCGGCGGGCACCTGCCGCCAAGTGTACCAAGGCTTCTAGCGGGCTAAACGTGATACACCGCAAGGCTTCTAGGCGAATCAGCCCAAGTCATCGGTAATCCACTGGCATGGCGTGGCTGCCCGAGATACACGGCTCGACAAGGAACGCGACCAGGAACGCGTAGTGGATTCGAACGCGTTGTCAGCACTCCGCGGCACGATCGATGAGCCGTTCTTTCACGTTGCAGTGTGCAACACCGCCTACAAGGTTGCATAGCAACACACCCAGGCCGGTTATGGGCGGAGATACGGACATTCCCATTCTGGGGGGCGGTAGACAAGTTCCGCAACAGCTTCGCCCGCTTCCTCAACTCTGGGAACCCGCTCAGCAATTGAATCGATTCGGATCGTGTCGGTCCCAGGGTCCACAGCAGTATATCGCAGGCCTCTTACCTCCCTGAGAAGATCATTGAGTGCCACCGTGACCAGCATCGTGTATGCATGGGCGTTCTCGATGCTCAATCGCCCAGATAGCCTGTCGGCGGATGCTGCCCCTACCCCCACGGCTGTCTCATACTTCTCCATGGTCTCGACCATATCCGCAACAGGTAGCTCTCCGCTGATGCCGGTAGTGGCTGCAGCGATTGTGCTGTCTAACTCAATCGTGAGGACCCCTGCCATTGTCGATAGGGATATGACAGTGGTTTTGCAGTTCGCTTCTGCCTCACGAAGGAAGACATTCCACTCGCTTTCGCTTTCAGCCCATGAGTAGAGGTTGTCGATACTGATGGAGTTCAAGTCATAGACCGTGGATGTCGTCACTGGCTGTAACGCTGTCGTTGTCAAGGCTTGAACCTCGGGAACAGTAACGGAATCGTCGACTGCCTCGGAACGGTCGCTGCCGGTGCAAGCAGACATGACGACCGAAAGAGACACGATGAGAACAATCAGCGTCCTCCGAGTCGAAGCCATCATGACCTTCCGAACATTGGTGCTTCTCGAACTCTAGGGATCTGTTTCCGATGCGCAACGCCTGTCGAGCGTCGCACTATCAATATCGATGAGTCCTCGGGCTGACCGCCCTACCTCCAACGGCAGATATGCGCTCCCTATGAGGCGAACATCTTGCCGGATATGTATGTGTCATGGCAGAATGGCTGTGGTCGATGCGAAACGGATGATCACGTGTCCAAACTCGTTGTGCTGCTGGTTGGCTTGATACTACTGCTCGCCGGATGCACCAGCGATTCAGCACCGGATCCAGCGAGCGGTCCGCTCGTGGTCATAGGTACCTCCCCGACTCCCACAAGAACGACAACTACCACGACAACTACGCCGAGGGCATCAATCGACCCAACAGAGTGCTCCGCCGTTGATCTCGATGGTGAAGTCGAGGACTACCCCGGGGCGTACGACGGTCTTACCAATCCAGCGGAGGCGACTCGCAAGGCCATTATCGAGGCTGCTCTCTCCTGCGACTTCGACGCACTCATGGTCATTCCTGTCGTATTTCCTGAATATGGGCCGGCTGGCGAGGACAGGACATACATCTTCGGCGGCGTCACAACTGATTTTGACGAGTTCGTTGCCTACGACCAGGACCATGGAGTCCTCCGCAAACTTGCCCTGACACTGTCATCGGTTCCCGTCGATCGATTCGAGACCGAGTTCAATACCGGACTTCATCTCATCGGCTTCGTCTGGCCGCCAGAGCCTGACCTCTACGACAACCAGACAAGCACCAAACTGACGCTCGAAGAGACATGGGATGCCGACACTATCGAGCGGGTAGCTGCCCTGAACGACCTTACGTCGGCCGAGTTGATTGCCAGCGTCGCAGAACCATTCAATAGTTTTTCCTCGTTCGGAGTACTGATTCTCGACGATGGGCGCTGGTTCTACGCAAACGACATCGGATGACCCGCCCAGAGTGGTGCTTGTTGGGCTGTCGCTATCTGATCGTGAGGAGATCTCAAGAGGGCTGGCCCGTGACGAATCGTTGCGTTCTATTGCCTGTCGGTTGGGGAGGTCACCATCAACGGTGTCTCGTGAGGTCAAGATCAATGGTGGCTACCCGAGGTATCTGGCCAACACGGCGCACCGGGCGTCAAGGCGGCGGGCGAGATGCCCGAAGCCGATGAAACTCGAGACGTGTTCCCGGTTGCGTGGAGCAGTTGAGGAGAACCTCTTGTTGTGGTGGTCTCCGTCTCAGATCTCACGGTGGCTGATACGGGCATATCCTGATGATGAGGAGATGCGGGGGTCACACGAAACGATCTACCAATCGCTCTACGTGCAAGGCAGAGGTGCTTTGCGTAAGGAACTGTGGCGTTCTCCGCGTACCGGGCGTGCAGTGCGCAGACCCCAGGGACGAGCAGCATCGACGAAGGGCAAGATCCGTGACATGGTCATGATCAGTGAGCGTCCTGCCGAGGTTGAGGCTCGTGCCGTGCCGGGTCATTGGGAGGGCGACCTCATCATCGGCACCGCGAAGTCAGCGATCGGGACGCTGGTGGAACGCCACTCACGATATGTGATGCTCTTCAAGCTACCTGATGGCTCCACTGCTGAATCGGTACGAGTTGCCCTCACCGACACTGTCCAGAAGCTGCCCGAGTATCTGTGGCAGTCTTCGACGTGGGACCAGGGCAAGGAGATGGCCCAACATGCCACGTTCACGATCGATACTGGCGTCAAGGTGTTCTTCTGTGACCCGAAGTCTCCGTGGCAGAGAGGATCGAACGAGAACACCAACGGGCTGTTGCGTCAGTACTTCCCGAAAGGTACCGACCCGTCAATCGTCACCCAGGACCAGCTCGACCATGTCGCCCACTCCCTCAACACTCGGCCTCGACAAACCCTCAACGACATGACACCATCAGAGAAACTCGCCAAAGTGTTGCAATGACCCTCTGAACTCGCAGCACATATGCGCCCCCGGTAGTCCGTGCCCACGACTGATCTGAGCGCCCAGTCTCCATTCCCGATTTGCTGTTCCTTGAGACCCCGAACAGATGCGAACACCTGGTTGCGGACCTCAGGTAGACGAACTCCGAGATCCTCCAGGGAACCACTCGATGACTCGTTGCGATTCTCGCGCAATTCGCAGTGCGAGCTTCTGCGTAGCGTCGTGGTTTGTCATTCCTGACTCGATCCAGCGAAGAAAGTCCTCGCGGTCCTCATCTGTACCGGCGTGGAAGACCGAGCCGCTAGCCCCGCGGATGTTGGGATCGCTGAAGTCGACGTCGACACGAGTGAACCAGATTGCTCCGCTGTTATCGGCTTCTTCAGTGTTGTGTGGGCTGACGACAAGATCTGAAAGCGCGTCCCGATCACCGTCGGATTCACTCAGTGTCGGCCCAGGGGGTGCCCGATGGCAGCTCGGTTTCATCAATCCTGTAGCACAACGTCAACCCGTCTTCGGTGTGTCTTCTGGCATCGTTCTCGCTTCTTGCTCACGACGGTCAGATCTGTAGCGCCACACGGTGGCCGTCGTTGTTTTTCGGTCTGTCGTCTTCCTTGCTCTTGGAAAGCGATTCTTTCCGGTTAACCGGCTCGGTCACATATTTCTCTGGTCCCAGGCTGGGGGTCATAGGCGGCCGGTACGTTGCAGGTTGATGAGTGCAAACCAGCCGGGAAGGATCGGGAGCCAGAAGGTGATCAGTCTCAAGAGCATCACTGCTGCGAATGCTGTGGAGCCTGCGATTCCGATTGCCGTGTAGCCGGCGATGAGTGCTGCTTGGGTTGCGCCGAGCCCTCCGGGTGTTGGCACCGCGGTCGCTAATGCAGAACCCACCAGGTAGACGAGGGCAACCGTTGCTATCGGACGATCGGCATCGACAAGAAAGCGATCTCGACAACTGGTAAGGTGGCGACTATGCGACTGGGGGTTGCCATCACCGTCGCGGCTGTCGCTCTGACCGCATGCGTAGATGTGGAGGGCGCCGGTCCTGACGCAAATATTGCATCAGAGTCCCCAGGTAACGCCGCTGTCTTCTGCCGCGTCTGGCCCGACGCCCGAGAGAAGATACTGGCCCTTCTCAACGGCGAAACAACGATCACATACCAAGAGCAGGACCTCGCTCTCGCGCGCTTCATGACCGATGTCGACACACTGGTACCCCGCGAGGTACGCCCAGAGTGGAACCAGGCATACGCGACGGTTGAAGCGGCAAGGAACCTCCTGTTCGTGACAGGGTATGCCGAGGGCACCATCCGACCTGTCCACCTGACGATGGCGTTCGGCGCAGCTGGGCCGGAAGCAGCAGTTGCCAAAACCGAGACAGCGATCGCTTTCATCGATGATTGGTCCATCGATGAGTGCGGCGACTTCGCCTCGAGGTGGGGAGAACTCGAGCAGATACTTCAGATCCACGACGACAGCTACTGGCGAGAACTAGGCCGCAACATAGACAGGTATGAGGCTGCCCTGGTGGTGGGCACACGACTCGTCCCTGCCGAGATCTCTAGCTACTGGGACACTGCCTTGAGATACCAAAGCGGATATTTCGAACTCGCGCGCAGCTTCGATTTCAACCCCCACGAAATGCCACCCGGCGAAGAAGGGGAGGCAGTCTTCGAGCAGTTCGTCGGACTGACACGAGACGAGGCAGACGAGGCGCTTCAATACGCAAAGGAGATGATCTCGGTGTGGGTCGAAGCCAATTCGGACCCGGCCTCGATAGCACAGGGGGCGTCCGGTGGTCCAGGATCGGTACATATCCAAGTCCTGCCGCACCCGTACCTCACCAACCGAATGCTGCTCATGGCATTGCTACCTCCGGGGGCCGACTTTGCCATGGCGAGATCCGCCGGCGACTACGTGGCAGGGACTTGCACTGAGATCGCGGACTTCGGCGAATGGTCGGGGGAGCAGGAACGCCTGGAGGAGCAGGAACGCCTGAGGGAGCAGGAACGGCTCAAGTCTGAGGAGGCGCGAAGGACACGGGAAGAGCGAATGGACCTCGAGATGGAGCAGGAGGCTGAGGAGGCACGAAGGGCACTGGAAGAAGGGATAGAGCAAGGCGGCGAGGATGCGCGCCAAGCATTGGAGGAGGAAGAGGAGGAGCGACAGAGGGCGCGCGAAGAAGAGCTGTTCAACATGCAGCAAGAACACGAACAGCAGAGAGAGGAGGAAGCGCGCGAAGCCGAGGGGGAAGAAGAACAACGCCAGGGCTTTGAGCAGGGATGGACGGAAGACTTCGACCGTGCACTCCAACCGATAGCTTCGTTTCCCGGCACAGACGCTGAGTACGCGGATCAGCAAGTCTGCAACTCGATGCACCATGAGACCGAACCAGCACTGGTCCCGGGTGGCGGCTATGAGCTGTTCGTCGGCGCCTACGACGGTGATCCCGGCAGCTACGGCATCTACTTCGCCGCGCCGGAGTACTGCATACAAATCCCCGTAACCGTCGATGGGGACACAGTCGTCGATCTCCCGGAACTCGAACCGTGCGAACTCGTGCCACTCGGTCGACCCGAGGAGATCGCCAGGAGGGCGCCATCGACCGTGGCAGACGGCGGGACGTTGCAAGTACGAATCAACAGCGCCCTCGCCCCTCAAGAGTGGGATTGGTGTCGACTTGATGGCGTAGCACTTCCGGCCGGAACATCGCTGAACAATGTCGCTCTCGGCAAGGTGTGGCCATCCGGCATGTTCACCTTCAGTGGAGCCGACCCCAACTTCATCGAGGACGAGACCCAGAGACAGCGGTCCAATTCACCGGGACTCATACCGTTCTTATCGGTGCCACCTTCTAGCGGCCGTAGCACAGGGATCGGACCCAACAACTCCCTCGATAGGGCTTGGGATGCCGATCTCCCAGATCCGATTCCTTTGCCGGACGGCGCCTACGACCTGCGCTTCGAAGAGACATGCGAGAACGAGAACCCGCAGTCAGAGGAAGAGATGCAGCGGCGCTGCGCATTCCTTGCTGTCGAGGTCGACGGCGCCACCATCGTCGAGATGCCCGAGTTGGAGGCCTGCCCGTGACCGACGCCATCGACACCCGCGGCCTAAAGAAACGATATCGCAAGGTTGAGGCACTACGCGGTCTCGATCTCGCGGTCCCCAAGGGCTCGATCTGTGGATTTCTGGGACCGAACGGAGCAGGAAAAACAACGACGATCAGGATTCTCATGGGTCTCAGTCGCCCATCGGAAGGTTGGGCAGCGATACTCGGCAACGACATCGGCAACAACGAACTCGGCACCCGATCGCGTATCGGTTACCTCCCCCAACATCCGTCGTTCTTCCCTCGGGCCGAGGTGCGTGATGTGCTGCGATTTGCCGCCAAATGCTACCTGTCCGGACCCGCGTCACAGATCAGGACAAGGATCGACGAGATCCTGGATCTGGTCGGTCTCGACAACCGGGCCGATCGACAGGTGAAGAACCTATCCGGCGGTGAGCTCAGACGTCTCGGCATAGGCCAGGCAGTGATCGGAGACCCTGATCTGCTCATCCTCGATGAGCCGTTTGTCGGTCTGGACCCTGAGGGGCGCCGCGAGGTACTGGATCTGCTGAGCGACCTGAGGGGACAGATGACGGTCTTCTATTCGAGCCACATCCTCGACGACGTTCAGCGCGTCGCCGACCACGTCGTGATCGTCGATCACGGTATGGTCGTCGACCAGGGGCCGATGAACTTGTTCCTAGGCGGAGCAACCGCTACCTACGCTGTTGCACTCGACGGTGACGGTGGCGCTGTCATCGATCGTCTCGGGAACGAACCTTGGGTGCAGACAACCCGATCCACAGGCTCCGGCACGTGGGAGGTCGAAACGGGCGATCGCACTTCCGCCGAACACGGCCTCCTTCGCGCCCTTGCTTCCGGCAACGGGACACGCGTGACCGAGTTGCGCCCGCTGCAGCGCAATCTGGAGGACATCTACCTCGACCTCGTTGAGGAGACGAATGACGACTGACGCGGTGACGCTGCAACGTATCGAGACTGCCCACCCCCTTCGGGGATTCGGTGGTCTACTCAGGGTTGAGCTCCGAACGTGGCTCCCATGGCGATCCTTGGTTCTCACTGTTGCGAGCTATGGGGTGTTCGCTCTCATCTATGTGCCTTGGCAGATCAGCGGCATTAACCAACTCGGAGTCCTGTTCTACCCCTTCATTGGTCTGTGGATCGCGGTGCTTCTGCTGTCGACGGTTTCTCTCACCGAGGGCTCCGTGCTGGGTGAGATCGAACGCGGTACAGCATCCTGGCTCGTGGGTATGCCGAATGGTCGCCCCGCAGTGGTCATCTCCAAACTCCTAGCAGCTGCCACCGGTATCACTGTGACCGTCTTCGCCGCCGGAATTCCCATCTACCCACTCCTCTCCAATGCCGCCAAGGCAGGTATCACCGAGTTTCGTGTGTCTGAACTCAGAGAAGTGTTGTCGGCTCCGATCGGAATGTGGGGCGCCTACACGACCCTGCCCGATCTTGGCACGTATCTCGGCATGCTCGCAGCGCTTTCCATGTTGCTCGTATTCGTCGCGGCTGTGATGATCCTGTTGGGCGCCACACTCCGCTCGCGGACCGCCGTGTTCGGTCTCGGTCTGGCCGTCATCGGGTTGTTCGGCGCTATGGCGCTCGCCGGATCCTTCTCGGCGGCTTCACCGTCCGCGCTGATCGTCGCCATCGCGGACGTTGCCCAAGGCAACGAAGCGGTCTTCGCACTACCGATTGCAGCGACAATCGTTTGGACAATGTTGGTGCTGCTGCTTGCCGTGTGGCGGTTCAACCGGAGGGAACTGCCATGACTGCTCCAGCGATCGAGATTCGGCAGCTCTCCAAGCAGTACGGCAAAGTTGACGCGTTGCGAGGACTCGACCTTGAGGTTGCCCAGGGTTCGATCTGTGCCTTTCTCGGACCAAACGGGGCAGGCAAGACATCAACCATGAAGATCCTCATGGGCCTGATCCAGCCGTCCTCCGGGTATGCAGCAGTCCTTGGCCACGATGTCCGCAGCCACGGTCTGGTGGCTCGGAGCCGGATCGGCTACCTGCCCCAGGACCCGGTGTTCCCCCGGAACCAGACGGTGAGCGGGGTGGTCTCGTACGTCGCTCGCCTGTATCCAGGACATCCCAGCGGTCGGGCGCTGCGACGACATGTCGACGACCTTCTCGAACGGGTCGGCATGGCTGACAAGGCAGGCCGCCGCGTACGCGGCCTCTCAGGAGGTGAACGTCAACGCGTCGGCGTTGCCCAGGCGCTCATCGCGAACCCGGACATCGTGATGATGGACGAGCCCTCAGCAGGACTTGACCCAATAGGACGTCGTGACATGCTCGATCTCATCGCCGAAATCGGCGGAGACACCACCGTGTTCTACTCCACACACATCCTCGACGATGCCGAGCGCGTCAGCGACACGGTCGTGATGATCAACGCCGGGAAAGCGGTCGCACATGGACCTCTCGATTCGATCCTTGCGGTATCCGATCTTGATTACACGGTGCATCTGCGCGGCGACACAAGCGGGACGCTGGCCAGGGTCAGCGCGGAACCATGGGTGATCGCCGTCGACACGCAGGACAAGGGCGAGTTCGAGCAGTGGCGGGTTCACGTCAGCGACGAAGCCACCGCTACCGATCGACTCGTTCCGACGCTCCTCCTCGACGATCGCTGCGACATCATCGCGTTCCACCTGAGCGACCGGGGCCTCGAAGAGGCTTACCTTGAGGTCATGGGAGCAGACAATGGTGACTGAGACCTACAAGAGCACTGTCGCCATCAACGGATCGTGGGGGGTGTTCCGCAACGAGTCGAGCCGCTGGCTCGGACGACGGGGGTTGATCCATATCGTCTTCTGGCTGCTGCTCATCGACGGATGGCTCTACTACACCGTCGTGACGCAGAATATGCCCTTCGGCGGCCTCGGGTTCGAATCACTGGTCGGCATGCTGGCCATATTCCCGATCCTCGCAGCGATCGTGCTCACGGAGGCAATGGTCACCGGTGAGTACCACAGCGGCATCGCCGCCTGGACCGTGTCGAAGCCAGTCCCCAGGTCGGGATATGTCATCGGGAAGCTCGCCGCGCTCTGGGCTGCACTGTCGACGATCGCCATCTTCATCCCCGGCCTGTTCGCCTACTGGTGGCTACCGAAGGTGCAACCATATCGATTCGTCATCCCCGAAGCGCCGCCATTGGGCCGGTTCATCGCCACGCTTCTCCTTGTATCTCTTGCAGTTGCGTTCTTCGTCGCGCTGACCGGGTTTCTCGGAACACTGATCCGTCGCCGAGGCGTGGTCGCCCTGATTGCACTTCTCGTTTGGGTGGTCATGCGGGTTCCTTTGCTCGTACCGTGGGATGACTGGTACCGGTTCACGCCGTCGGGATTGATCGGCGCCGAGCCCAACCAGTGGCTCCCGGTGGTCCAGTATGTCTACGGGGATCCCCTCATCGCGACAAGCGCCGTGATGTGGACGATTGTTGCCACCACCGCGTTCATCGCCGCGGCAGCACTGATCTATCAACGTCTCGAGCTGTGACCCTGCGCCCTGAGGCGTACCGGCAGGTTGGCATCATCGCAGTGGCGACTCGGATCACACAGCCCGCACAGTAAGAGAGGCAGAGTTACGTCACAAGCTCCCCGGCCGACCGGCAGATCCCGCAACGACGAAACACGCGAGTGTGGCCCGGACCCGCAGAATCAACGTCACCGACCCCGATAGCCGCACCCTTAAAACCCGTCACCGGTTCATCTGGGGATACAACGCACAAGCAGCCGTCACCGAAGACCAAATCGTCATAGCTGCTGAGGTCAC
>JAMBLH010000174.1 GCA_023336875.1 Actinomycetes bacterium | reverse complement strand
GGAGTATCCCAACCAAAGCTGAACCGCACGCACTGTCCCGCGGCGGTGTCGTCGAACCCGATCGCCCTGAGAACGTGGCTCGGGTCCACAGCGCCCGACTGGCAGGCCGATCCCGCGGCGGCAGCGATCCCCGCCTGGTCCAATCGAATCAGAAGTGTCTCGGCGAGCACGCCTGGGAACCGGACATGGCTGATGTGTGGCAACCTCTCCACTGTTACTGCCGTGATGCTTGAGCCGCGATAGCCAGCAACCACAGCGGATTCGAACGTGTCTCGCTCAGCCGATGTCCTTTCTGTGAACCGTTGACGATCTGCATGGGCCGCTTCCATTGCGGCGACCATCGATACGATCCCCGCCACGTTGTACGTACCTGAGCGTCTCCCCGCCTCCTGACCGCCACCGTGAATGATCGGGTCGATGTGCACACCTTGCCCCAACGCAAGCAGGCCAACACCCTTTGGCCCTCCAATCTTGTGCGAGGCAAGGGAGAGCAGATCTGTCCCCGTCGCTGCAAGCGTCACGTCCTGCGAATTGAACGCCTGAACGGCATCCGTGTGGATCACTGCACCTGGATATCTGACTCTCAGGGTGACTGCCAACTCCGCCATAGGTTCGATCGTGCCGATCTCGTTGTTTGCCATCATTACGGAGACGACGCCAACAGGCTCATCATGGCCCTGGATGTCGGATGGCAGTTCCACCACTCCGTTCGAAGAGACGGGAAGCTCATCAACGCTGAATCCGAAACGCTCGAGCGAGTAGGCAGCTCTGAGCACAGCATCGTGCTCGACGGAAGAAACTATGATCTGGTTCCGGCCAGAAGCGAGTGCTCCTCCGATCACAGCGAGATTGTCTGCTTCTGTGCCGGATCCCGTGAATATGACGTCAGACGTTCTCGCACCAACCATTGCAGCGGCACGCTCTCTCGCGTCCTCGAGCGCGTTCTTGGCCTGTCGCGACTCCTCATGCAACCCGGAGGCATTCCGATCGAACCGCTGATAGGCCTCTTCGAGCGCGGCTAGAGCCTCAGGCCGAATCGTGGTGGAAGCGGCGTGGTCGAGGTACATGATCACTCCGGCCCAACGACATCGAGCAGAAATCTTGCAATACGCGATTCGTACCTGGCGGCATCGATGTTCCAAAGATCGGTGTGGCCGCCCTGTTCGAAGCGTTCGATCTCTACAGTGTCAGGAAGAGCCTCGGCGAACGCAACGAATCGATCCGGCGGCGTCACGGGATCCTCTGCTCCGAACATGAGCAGAATCGGCACGTCGAACTGCTCAGTGCGTTCATGTTGGTTCAGCATCTTCCAATCCATGCTGAAACGAACGGCGGCGAATCGTCTTCCGAGCCATGCAATCGGGGAAGGCGTGCGGTTCTCGGCAGCCCATCGCGAGGCGACGCCTTCGAGATCGAGGACGGGCGAGTCGAAGATGACACCGCGTACGAGTGCAACGTTCGGGGACTCGTGCAGGAATGTTGACACGATGCTTGCACCGAACCCTGATCCAATGACCACAACATCCTTCGCGCCCTTTCTCTGAGCGAGACTCAACGCAGCATCGAGGTCACGCCACTCCTCGAGGCCCCACATTCGCATCCCTGATTCGTTTGCTGCAGCTCCAACATCGTTGCGGTACGCAACAGACAGCACAGGGAAGCCCTGCTCAACGAGGCTTGGCATGATCCGCAGCGACTCGGTGAGTTGATCATTGCCCCGGCCATGTACGAAGACAACCCATGTTGATCTCCGCCCGTCGATGAGCCACGTCGGGTGCGGACCAATGTCAGATGGTGCTCGCGGCTCCTCGAACCCAAGGCCAAGCGCAGATGTTGGGTCACCCGAGAAGGCGTCAGGATCGAGCCGAACTTCGTCTCCCACCTTCAGCGTGCCATCCAGGTTCGTGAACCCGCGCTCGACTGACGTGTCGTCGATGCGCACAATCGTTGACACCTGTGCATAGGCATCGTCACTCTCGAGGCCCCACGTCCCCTCCCGCACAGTTTGAGTGGTTCGCTCAAGCACAACCCTTCCTGCAGGGTCAGCTATGACCGTCAATGGGTAATCGTCCTGTGCTGGGCGTGGTGTGAGGAACTCGGCCCGTATGGCATCTGAGTGCATCCAACCGGTGATGACCCATAAAAACGCGAGACCAACGATCACAACGATCGCGACGCGAATTGCCCAGAGGGAGAGCTGAGAAGCCATCCGGGAAGGGTAGACCGATCAGTGCTTAGGTACCGCTGAAATCAGGCTTCTCCTTGGCCAGAAATGCAGCCACACCGATCTTGGCATCATTGGATGCAAACGCTCTTGCGAACTGCTCGGCCTCGATTGCAAGGCCTTCCTCCAACGGTTGGTCGAACCCTCGTGACACCGCCCGTTTCACTGCGGCATATGCCTGGGTGGGCCCGTTGGCGAACGCTGCAGCGTCGCTCATCGCGAGATCGAGAAGTTCTTCATCGGGAACAACCTTGTCCGCGATTCCGAGCGAGAGAGCCTCCTCGGACTTGACCTGCCGTCCGGTCGTGCAGAGTTCCTTGCATCGCTGCGGCCCCACGAGTCTGGCAAGGCGCTGTGTCCCGCCTGCGCCTGGGATGATGCCGAGGAGGATCTCAGGTTGGCCAACCTTTGCCGATTCGGCCATGTACCTGAAGTCAGCCCCCAGGGCGAGCTCGAGGCCTCCGCCGAGCGCAAATCCGTTGATCGCCGCGATCGTTGGCTTCTCCAGATTTGTGAATCTCGCGATCGCTTCCGAGAGCCCAGAGGCCTGTCGTTCGTCGCCGCCGGCCTCGAACGTCTTCTGGAATCCGGTGATATCGGCGCCCGCGGCGAAATGAGGTGCTCCGGTGATCACCACAGCTCGTATATCGGTCGCCTCGGCCATGCGTACAGCTTCGTCGATGTCCGCGATCATCTCGTTGTTGAGTGCGTTCACGGGTGGTCGATTCAGCGTGATGACAGCTACGCCATCCTCAGCCGAGTAGTCAACGAATTCCACTTGGGTCCTTACATGGGCGTACTTCCAGATTAGTGGAGTGTCGTACACGTTCGATGTGTCGATGCGGACCAGAGCCCCAGCCTCCTGTTGGATGGAGAGGGTCTTCAACGGACAGTGATCACGCAACTACTCGGCGGCCCAGAAATGTAGTAGTGTCGCTGTGTGCGGGTTGGGCTCCGCACACCAAGGGTCCGCGGTCTGCACCGGCAGAGACCTCGGCGGATCGGGGCCACATATGCCGATGCGGCGGACGACTGGAAGGACACCGTCTTGAATCGCATCCTTATCCCGCTTGCGGCACTGGTCGGCCTGTTCTTGATGGGCGTACCGGTCGCGCTGGCCACCACATTTGAAATCTCGATCGATACCGTCGTTACAGCGACAGAGGGATCGATCACGGTGCTCGAAACGACTGATACCCCACCTGATCTTATCGGCATGAGCTGCGTCGGCGTCGCAAGAGCGATCAACCAGCCATCCGTTCACGCAGGGAACGATCTGATCGTGGCGTCAGGGGATGACTCCATCGTGCTTGAGGACGTCGAACGAGAACCCGGCGTCGTCACCACTGCCGAGGCGTTGCTGACCTTAGGCCCGTCAGTCACTGTGTCATTGCGGATGGGGCCCGATGAGATCTTCAGCGGAGGACTCGTCTTCTCCATCGGCCAGTGCACGCCTACAACAACAACCACGACCGAAGTCTCCACGACGACAACCGAGCCGCCCACAACAACGACTTCGGTGCCGACCCCAGCGATCCTTGTCGAGAAATTGGCGAACCCAGCGGAGTATGGCGAAGACAACATCGGACATTTCACGATCAAGGTCGCGAACCCGGGCCCGGTCGATCTCACCAACGTCAAGGTCACAGATGACATCGCTCTCGCCGTCGACGCCGATTCGGACTGCCCAAACTCCGGCATCCCCGATCTCGGCGTGGGTGAACATTATGAGTACGACTGCACGGTGGGGAACCTCGACGGTGTATCGCCATTCACGAATGAGGCGACTGTGACGGGAACAGGTCCCAATGGCACCGAGGTCACGGACACCGATGACGCCGTCGTCACACCGCCCGTTATCGCGACCACGATCACCCG
>JAMBLH010000173.1 GCA_023336875.1 Actinomycetes bacterium | reverse complement strand
GCTGACTCACCGAAACTACCGCGTTTCGCGTCGCTCTGGAGATGACTAGTCAACATTGGGTCCGGGAGTATGTGCCTTGTCTCCGTAGGCCGGACGACCTACCTTGTAATCGAGCACGCGCTTGGTTCGGGCTGACGGGGGACCGTCTCGGACAATAGGAAGGCAGAACCCGGGGATGGGGACCCCGGGTTCGTCACGTTGGTACACTGCCGTACCTTGTGGGATTCCTGAAGATGAAGGCCGTGATGAACCAAACGTATCAGCCCGAGGCGGTCGAAGCTCGCTGGTATTCGGTCTGGGAGGGCTCAGGATCGTTCCAACCCGAGGTACATCCCGAGGGTGAGCCGTACTGCATCGTGATCCCGCCCCCCAATGTCACGGGAGTGCTCCACACGGGACACGCTCTCGACCACACCATCCAGGACATCCTCATCAGGCGAAAACGGATGCAGGGATACGCAGCGCTCTGGCTTCCAGGGATGGATCACGCGGGAATCGCGACACAGAACGTCGTGGAGCGCGAGCTCAGAGAAGAAGGTACGACTCGACACGATCTTGGCCGCGAGGCCTTCATCGAGCGCGTGTGGGCGTGGAAGGCAGAGTCAGGGAGCACGATCTCGCAACAGATGCGAAAACTGGGTGATTCAACCGATTGGTCGAGGGAGAGGTTCACCTTCGATGAGGGACTGAGCCACGCTGTTCGGACGGTGTTCGTTGCTCTGTACGAACAGGGCATCATGTACCGGGCCAATCGCATCATCAATTGGTGCCCCCGATGTCACACAGCGCTCTCCGAAATCGAGGTGGACCACGAGGAGGACCCGGGTGAACTGACTCACATCAAGTACCCGTTCGCCGATGGCTCAGGACACATCACGGTTGCGACGACACGGCCCGAGACGATGCTCGGCGACACAGCAGTTGCGGTGCATCCCGACGATGAGCGATACAAGGATCTCATCGGTACGACGCTCCTGGTTCCGATCCTCGGAAGGGAGATACCTGTCGTTGCGGACGAGGGTGTCGAACTCGGATTCGGAACAGGCGCGGTCAAGGTCACCCCTGCACACGATCCTCTCGACTTCGAGATCGGGCAACGCCACGGGCTTGAGCAGATCAAGGTCGTCGACACGGAGGCACGGATCACCGACGCGGGCGGCCCCTACGTCGGTATGGACCGATTCGAGGCTCGTGAGGCCGTGCGTTCGAAGTTGCGAGAACTCGGATTGATCGAGAAGATCGAGGAGCACCCACACTCGGTTGGACACTGCTCTCGTTGTCACACAGTCGTTGAACCACTGCTCTCGCTGCAGTGGTTCGTGGACGTCAAGCCCCTCGTTGGGCCAGCCATGGATGCAGTACGAAGTGGCGAAACGACCTTCCATCCCCGAAGGTGGGAGAACAGCTATTTCCACTGGATGGAGAACCTACGCGATTGGTGCGTGAGCCGGCAGCTGTGGTGGGGTCATCGTATTCCGGCGTGGTACTGCAATGCGTGTGGCGAGACGCTTGTCTCGATACAGGATCCGTCCCAATGTACGTGTGGGTCAAGTGACCTCCGTCAGGACGAGGATGTGCTCGACACCTGGTTCTCGTCCGCTCTCTGGCCCTTCTCGACACTGGGATGGCCGGACAAGACGCCCGACTTCGAGGAGTTCTATCCCACAAGCACTCTTGTGACGGGGTTCGACATCATCTTCTTCTGGGTGGCCCGCATGATGATGATGGGGCTTCACTTCACGGAGCAACCGCCATTTAGTGACATCGTGATCCACGGTATGGTGCGCGACATAGAGGGTCGCAAGATGTCCAAATCCGCAGGCAACGCCCTCGACCCACTCGAACTCATCGACGAATACGGTGCCGATTCGCTCCGGCTCGCGCTTATCCAGGCAGCTGCACCAGGGCACGACATCCCTCTCAGCGTCGATGCCATTGACGCGGCACGCCGGTTCGGGAACAAACTCTGGAATGCGGTGCGATTCGTTGTGGAGTTCATGGATGTCTCAAGCGTGCCTCTCGATGGCGGATACCCCGACGATCCCGGGCCTGAGGATGAGTGGATCATCGCCCGTCTCGGGGCGGTGACCGAAGAGATCGACCGCCTTATGGACGATTTCCGGCTATCTGATGCCTATGCCGCTCTCTATACGTTTGCGTGGTCAGAGCTATTCGATTGGTATATCGAGATGGCCAAGTCCCTCGCTGATGCAGATGAGGAACGACAGGAGGCGATGAGGGCGACTCTCGGGGTGGTAACTCGCGACGTGTTGAAGCTGTTCCATCCTGTCATGCCATTCATCACTGAGGAGCTGTGGTCCCATCTTGGTGATGGAACGGGGCTCATGATCACCGCACCGTGGCCAGACGTTGTGGCGGCTGAGGCTCCACATGAGATGGAGTCTTTGCAGGCCGCGGTGTCTGGCATCAGGCAATTCCGTTCGCAGCATCAGATCAGCCGCAAGATCGAGATCCCGGTCATCGTCGTCTCCGACACCGAATCGGACCTACCGGCATGGTGGTACGCCCAGGTGACGTCTCTCACGGGGTCGGCACCAGTCGGTGGACATCGGCCGGATCCGGTGACCGGATACACGCGGATACCTGCCGGCGGAGTTGAGACGTTTATCCCTCTCGAGGGTCTTGTTGACGTGGATGCAGAGAAGCCGCGAATAGAGAAGGCCATTGGCGAACTCGAATTAGGCATTGGACGGGCCCAGGGAAAATTGGGCAATCAGAACTTCAGAGACCGAGCCCCGGCCGAGGTTGTCGAGCAGGTTGAGGCGCGCCTGGCTGAGATGGAAACTGAACTCGAGGGTCAATTGCGACATCTGGCTGAGTTGGGTTGAGCAATGTCCGGTTCCCCCAACATTCCGATCATAAGCACCAGAGGTCACGCCGAGGCCTTCCTCGATGATCGCATCGGTCAGGGGGTCAAGCCCGGACTTGAGCGTATCACCTCACTCCTCGATTTCATGGGGGACCCACAGAATGCCTATCCGACGATCCACGTTGCGGGTACGAATGGCAAGACGACCCTCTCGCGCATGGTCCAGCCAATCCTGGGAGCGCACGGACTCGCAACGGCTGGTTTCACATCTCCGCATCTCGGCACCGTTGAGGAACGGTTCACCCTCCATGGCGTGACGATCGACTCCAGAGATTTCGTCGACGCCGTTGCGGACATGGCATGGTTTGTTGAGGCCTATGAGCAACAGGCGGGGGTGTCCACCACCTACTTTGAGGTCACTGCTGCGCTGGCGTTCTCTGTCTTCGCTACTGCCGCAGTGGATGTGGCGGTTATCGAAGTCGGCCTCGGGGGTCGACTCGATGCAACGAATGTACTCGATGCCGCTGTTTCGGTGATCACGGGGATCGATATCGATCACACGGAGTTTCTCGGTTCAACCATCGATGAGATCGCTACCGAGAAGGCCGCGATCGTCGGTGACGGCGGGACCCTCGTTACAGGTGTCCTCTCGACTGATGCCGATATCGCGATCTCGAGAAGAATCGAGGAGGTGGGGGCGAACTGGATTCGCACAAACAGAGATTTCTCAGTCATGGAGGCCGATATGGCGGTCGGTGGGTGGCGGTGTTCGATCGACGGTGTCTTTGGACGATACGAGGATCTCTATCTCCCCATCCATGGCCGGCATCAGGTGGATCATCTCGCCACAGCGATCGCAGCGTCCGAGATGTTCCTTGGTCGAGAGCTCGATCATGATGCGCTCATGCTCGCTGTCGGCTCGATCTCCGCACCTGGTCGGATCGAAGTTGTTGGTCAACGGCCGCTTGTGATCGTCGATGGCGCTCACAATGCTCAAGGATTCCGAGGCCTCGCGGAGACCCTCGTCACCGAGTTCCCCGCAATGAAATGGGAGCTTGTGCTCGGAGTGCGAGGAGAGCGTGATGTCGCGGAGCTCGTGGCGCCCCTCAGAGGGCTTGTGGCGCATGTGTTCGCAACAGCTCCGAACGATCCCGGGGCGATTGGTGCAGAGCTCGTTGCGGCAGCAGCTGGCGAGTCTCTGTCGGTACCTGTGATCACGTCTCCAGACGTACTCGATGCGCTTCATCAGGCGGCTGACTCAGCTGGTGAGGAGGGTGGCGTTGTTGTTGCAGGCTCGTTGTACCTCATTGGTGAGGTACATGGCTTGTACGGGACGACCGAAAATCGTTCTGAGGCCGTATATGGCCGCATCGAGGCTGAGCGTGGCTTCGACCAAGAGGACGAGGGTCATGAGGACGAAGGCGATCTGATCGAATAGCCGGCGCATCGGTACGCTTACACTGTTTCACGATCCTCGTGATTACACCCCTCACACACTTGGGAGCTATGAAGAATGGCAATTGAGAACACCTATGTCATGGTCAAGCCGGACGGAGTTGCCCGTGGACTCGTTGGCGAGGTCGTTTCGCGACTCGAGCGCAAGGGACTTATTCTCGAGAATATGCGGATGCTCACCATCTCAAAGGAGATGGCGGGGCGTCACTATGCCGAGCACACAGACAAGCCGTTCTTCGGTGAACTCGTCGAGTTCATCACCTCTGGGCCGGTTGTCGCAACCAAGTGGTCAGGAGAATCCGCGGTTTCGGTCGCTCGGACGCTCATGGGTGGCACGAACCCAGCCGAGGCAGCACCAGGTACGATTCGGGGCGACTTCGGCATCGTCATTACACACAACATCGTCCACGGTTCGGATTCCGTAGAGAGTGCCGAACGCGAGCTGGCGATCTTCTTCGGTTAGCTCGACGACCGTGCATCGCGACAGACCACTAGATTTTGGGCCGATTACGACTCTTCTGGTTACACTTATCCCAATCATTCCGGGAAGTTTCTAAGTGAACAACCTTCTGTCATTTGCTGGCCGTGACATGGCCGTCGATCTGGGTACGGCGAACACCCTCGTCTTTGTGCGCGGTCAGGGAATCGTGCTCAATGAGCCATCAGTTGTCGCAATCGATACCAGGGACAACAAACCCCTCGAAGTCGGCATGTCCGCGAAACGGATGATCGGCCGAACTCCGTCCTACATCCAGGCCATCAGACCGCTCAGGGACGGTGTCATTGCGGACTTCGACGTCACTGAGAAGATGCTCAGGTACTTCATTGACAAGGTCCATTCGGGCAGGTTCGCTGCACGACCTCGCATCGTGATCTGCGTGCCTTCGGGCATCACTGCCGTTGAGCGTCGCGCTGTTGAAGAGGCTGCGTATCACGCTGGTGCCCGCAAGGCCTACACGATCGAGGAACCGATGGCCGCCGCTATCGGAGTTGGCTTGCCCGTTCACGAGCCGACAGGCTCCATGGTTGTGGACATCGGTGGTGGGACAACAGAGGTTGCGGTGATCTCCCTCGGAGGCATCGTTGTGTCGAAGTCGATCCGGATCGGCGGAGATGAGTTGGACGAGGCCATCATCAACTGGGTGAAGAAGGAATACTCACTGATGCTTGGCGAACGAACGGCAGAGCAGGTCAAGATGGCCATAGGTTCTGCCTGGCCATACACGGATGAACCTGCAGCTGAGGTTCGCGGAAGAGATTTGATCTCCGGCCTTCCAAAGACGATCGTTCTCTCGAGTGCAGAGATCAGAGAGGCGATCGAGGAGCCGGTGGAGGCGTTCGTTGACGCCGTCAAGTACACCCTCGACAAGACGCCTCCGGAACTCGCTGCCGACGTGATGGAACGCGGGATCGTTATCACCGGCGGTGGAGCGTATCTCAAGGGACTCGATGTCAGGCTTGCCCACGAGACTGGCATGCCAATCGTCACGGCGGATCGTCCCTTGCACAGTGTCGTGCTCGGTTCGGGTGCGTGTCTGGAGGAATTCGACATTCTGCACGTCGTACTCCAGTCGTCTGGCCGCAACTAGACGGGCCCGTCCCCATGTTCTCCTCGTCTGGTCGCAGAATCGACCGAGTCACGATCTTGTTCCTATCGCTTGTTGCGGTTGGCTTCGTCGTTGCGACATTCGACGTCCGGTCATCAGGTGGAGGAACGTCGGAGGTACTCCGAGAAGGAACGCAGTCCATCTTCACTCCCTTCCAGAAGGGTGTCGACTTCGTCACGCGGCCGGCGGTCGCGTTCGTCGACGGCGTCTCAAACCTTGCCGGTCTACGCGAGGAGAACGAGAGGCTTGCAATCCAGGTTCGCGAGCTCGAGTCGCAGGTTCAGGCCACCGACGCCCTTGAGGAGCAGGTGGTGCAGCTCGAAGCGATCAGCGGTCTCGCCGCTCCCGGCGAGCTCGCAACCGTAACAGCGCGGATCACGGCGTCTGGACCATCGGCTTTCGACAATGTGCGTTTCATAGACAAGGGTTCAAAGGACGGAATCGTCGCGGGTCAAGCTGTGATCGATGAGGATGGACTTATCGGTCGTGTGGATATTGTGTCGGCGAACGCGGCTCGCGTCAGGTTGATAACTGATCCGATCGTCTCTGTCGGCGTTCGCGTGCTCTCAACAAACGAGACAGGAATCGTGACGGGAAGGGGTGACGGGCCTCTCAGGCTCGAGATGTTCCGTGCCAAAGAAGCGGTGCAACGAGGGGATCGTGTCGTGACGGATGGCTCCCGATTCCCACCAGGAATCGCCGTCGGTACTCTTAGCGCGACAACCGAGGCTGAGGTTGAGTTCGTGCTGCGAGGTGAGGTTGATCCGGCAGCACGTCTTTCCGAGATTGATTATGTGATCGTCGTCATCGGCTGGTCGCCGATCGACGCTGGATTCCTCGATGGTGAAGACCAGACATCGGATGCTGTCCCCGCCACGACGTCTTCGACATCTACGACATCGACAACTTCAGAGACCACGACAAGCGCGGGTGATGGCGGATGAGTCGCTCGCGTGTCGTGATCGCTCTCCTGGCGGTGCTTGTGGCCATCCTGCTGCAGACCACCGTCTTCGGGGCCGGCAGGATTCAGCCACTTGGAGTCGCGCCCGCTCTCGTCACGCTAGTCGTCATTGGAGTGGCACAGGAGGTGGAGTCCGAATATCTCCTTCTGATCGGATTCACTGCTGGCATGCTGATGGACCTGATCGGTAGCGGAACTCTTGGCCTGTGGGCGATGACATTGACCGCTGTTGCGTATGCCGCGGGGCGTCTTCGGGGCCGGCTCAGGGAGGGTCCACTCAACGTTGTGGCAATCGTCTTCGGGCTCACAGTGGCGAGCCAGTTCCTATACGTGCTGCTTGGTACCCTTTTTGGACAGGGGACAATCAGTGAACCGAACGTACTTTGGAAGATCGTCCTTCCTGGCGTGTGGAACGTGATTCTCGCCATTCCCGTTTTCTGGGTGCTTGGCAAGGCATTTGGGACGCAGCGACAAAGTTGGGCCGTATGACGAACACAATGCGAATCAGTGTTGTCGGTGTGGTCTTTGCTGCACTGCTCGGTGTCCTTGGCATCCGGCTCTGGACGATGCAGGTCACCGAGGTGTATGCCTACGAGGAGCGCGCAGCAAATCAGCAGGTGCGGGTTGTCACGACGCCCGCCCCGAGAGGGGACATTTACGATACGAACGGCATCAAGCTCGCTGGAACCCGTTCGGCCCTTGCCGTGGTGGTCGACCTCGCACTCGTCGACGAGGAGGAGACCCAGGGCTTGGCAGAGAACCTCGCAGCCTTTCTCGACGTGCCGACGTCAGAGATCGTGGAACAGCTGTCGAGTGACAACCGTGGTGCACAGATAACGGTTGCCGAGGATCTCACAGACGATGAGGCGACATTCATCCTTGAGCACCGCGAGGACTTTCCCGGAGCAACCGTTATCCCGCAGCCGATTCGTACCTATCCGTTCGGCGACCTCGGTGCGCATGTGCTCGGCTACATCGGCCGACCCAATGACGAGGATCTTGAACGTGAGGACGTCGATGGAAACGATTTCGTCGGAAGGGCGGGAGTGGAGAGATTCTACGACGCCGAGCTTCAGGGAGCCGAGGGTATCGTTCAGTACCGTGTCGATGCGCGACGTAAAGTGCTGTCCCTGGTCGGAGAAGAGGCTCCCACTGCTGGTGGAAACCTCATCCTCACCATCGACTCGGAGATACAGAAACAGCTCCAGGAGTCGCTGCGCGACGGATTGCTCCAGGCTCGGCGGCTCGAAATGGAGGAGCGCGACGCCGAGCTCGCGCTCAGATCGAGGCCGGCACGACTATACGATGCACTGATCGAGGCCCGGCTCGAGGCGGCAGCTGAGGTAGCTGAGGTAGCTGAG
>JAMBLH010000172.1 GCA_023336875.1 Actinomycetes bacterium | reverse complement strand
TTGCGGCCGGCGCCGAGGGCAAGGATCACGGTGGCGCCGCCTGTGGTGATGTCTCCGCCGGCAAATACGCCGGGGATTGAGGTCTGGCCTGTCTCGTCATCGGCATCGATGGTGCCCCAACTCGTGGTCCGAAGATCCGGGGTTGAGCGGGTAAGTACGGGGTTGGGGGCATTGCCAATGGCGACGATCGCGACATCCGCCTCGATTGTCTCGTATGAGCCTTCGATCGGCTCTGGGCGTGCCCTGCCGTTCTCATCCGGCTCTCCGAGATGCATCTTCTGGATGGTGACGCTCTTGAGCCAGCCGTCCCCGCCGGCGAAGGATGTGGGAGCAACGAGATAGCGAATCTCGACACCCTCCTCGATGGCATGTTCGATCTCCTCTTCGCGCGCAGGCATCTCCTCGGCCGAGCGGCGGTACAGCATCTTCACCGGGTGCGCCCCAAGTCTGAGGGCCGTTCGTGCGCCATCAACTGCCGTATTGCCTCCCCCGATGACGACGACCGGTCGCGCTTCGAGGTCATATACCGGCGTTTCGGAGTCGGATTCGTGCGCCTTCATGAGGTTGACGCGTGTGAGGAACTCGTTTGCTGAGTAGACGCCTATCAGCTCTTCGCCCTCGATCCCAGGGAACCTCGGCAATCCTGCGCCCGTGCCGATGAATACAGCATCGAAGCCCTCCTCTTCCATGAGTTCCTCGAGTGTCGTACCGGATCCGACGAGCACATCGGTCTCAAACGCGACCCCTCTATCCTCCAGACTGGCGATCTCGGCTGCCACGATCTCCTTTGGGAGCCTGAACTCGGGGATGCCATAGACGAGGACGCCACCGAGTTCGTGGAGTGCTTCAAACACTGTCACGGCATGGCCCTCCTGGGCAAGGTCACCGGCGCAGGCGAGGCCCGCCGGGCCAGAGCCGATGATGGCAACGTTTCGGCCCGTCGGAGACGCCATCGGTGCGGGACCACCTAATGCGCCCATTCGCTCCTGGTCGGCGACAAACCTCTCCAGATGACCAATAGCGATCGGTCGTCCCTTCTTGTCAAGCACACATGCACCTTCGCACTGGCTCTCCTGCGGACACACTCGGCCACATATCGCAGGAAAGAGGTTGTCCTCATGGATTACAGCTGCCGCCGATCGGATGTCACCACCAGCGACATGTCGGATGAAGTCATCGATCCGGATTCCCACTGGGCATCCGTCGATACAGACCGGGTGCTTGCATTCGAGGCACCGGGATGCTTCGAGTACTGCCATGGCGCTTGTGTATCCGAGGTTGACCTCAGCAAAATCGGTAGCCCGGTCAGCTGGGTCACGCATCGGCATCTCTGCGCGCTCCATCTTCATGCGTTCGCGCTTGGTCAGTTCAGGCATCGATCTCTGCCCCGATCTCGCCAAGCCTGCACGACTCGAACGCGAGGTATGCCGTGTTCCTCGTGGCGAGGGCGGCGAAGTCGACCTGGTGTGCGTCGAACTCAGGGCCATCGACGCACGCAAACTGTGAAGCTCCGCCGACGGTCACTCGGCACCCCCCACACATGCCCGTGCCATCCACCATGAGCGGGTTGAGGCTGGCGACGGTAACGATCTTGTCGCCTCGCGTCGCTTCGGCAACGGCGCGCATCATAGGAATGGGGCCAGCCGCGAATACATAGTCGACTGTGCTCGTGGAAATGAGCATTGCAAGAGCGTCGGTAACGAAACCGTGGAGTCCCGCAGAACCATCGTCGGTGGTGATGATGACGTCATCACAGGCAACCCCCATCTCATCGAGCAGGATCAGATGATCTGCATCGCGGGCCCCAACAATGGCAACAACTCGGTTGCCAGCGTTCGAAAGCGCGTGAGCGACTGGAAGGACGATCGCTGTCCCAACCCCACCGGCGACGACAAGACAGGTTCCAAAGAGTTCGATTTCGGTTGGCGTACCAAGGGGTCCGAGAACATCTGCGAGATGGTCCCCGACTTCCTTTGCATTCATCTGCACCGTGGTGGCACCGACTGCTTGCACGACGAGTGTGATTGTTCCAGCGGCGGGGTCGGCTTCACAGATCGTGAGCGGGATGCGCTCACCGTGTTCATTTGCCCTGACGATGACGAACTGTCCCGCCCGAGCGTGGGTAGCCACTCTTGGCGCCTCGACGACCAGTCGAACTATCTCCGGCCCAACCGTCGCAGTTTCACGAATCACGAACCTGCGGTCCATACTCAAATGGTAGACCAGGTAAGGGCTACTCCCAGTCGAGGATGACCTTGCCGGCGTCGCCCGAGCGCATCGCTTCGAAGGCGTCCTCATAGTCAGCTGCGGCGAAGTGATGGGTGATCACCTGCGAGACATCGAGGCCCGTCTCGAGCATTGCAAGCATCTTGTACCAGGTCTCGAACATGCGACGCCCGTAGATGCCCTGGAGCGTGAGCCCCTTGAAAACGATGTCGTTCCAGTCGATCGGCGCCTGTTTCGGGGGTATGCCCAGCAGCGCGATGTTTCCGCCATTGTTCATCGTCGTGATCATGTCGTGGAGGGCAGAGGGGACCCCGGACATTTCGAGACCCACATCGAAGCCCTCCTTCATTCCAAGGCCTGTCATGACATCGGCAACACTGTCCCGCGTCACATTGAGGGCACGGTCGGCGCCCATTTCACGAGCAAGCGCGAGGCGGAAGTCATTCACATCCGTGACGACGATATATCTTGCCCCCACGTGGCGGGCGATGGCGGTTGCCATCATGCCAATAGGGCCAGCACCGGTGACCAGGACGTCCTCACCGACAAGATCGAAGTGGAGAGCTGTGTGCACGGCATTGCCGAGTGGGTCGAGGATGCTTGCGACATCGTCCGAAATGCTGTCAGGTATTGGCTGTACGTTTGTTCCAGGAATG
>JAMBLH010000171.1 GCA_023336875.1 Actinomycetes bacterium | reverse complement strand
GCGGCCTCGCCGCTGATACCTGCTGTGCGATACATCCCGAACCGAATCGCCAGATCCGCACCCGGTGGAGCGACGAACGCCACCGAGTTCGAAGCTGCCCAGGCCTTCCATCCGACCCACCAGCCGAGTCCAGGAATCAGCGTGCTGTAGAGGCCGGCGCTGAACCACATGAAGGCGATCCCGAGGAGCGTGAGCAGCACGACCTGCCCGATCGTCAACTTCAGAATCGAATCGACGACCTGGCCGTAGTCGATGAACTGGGGCAGGAACACAACGAAGATGAAGAAGAGAACTACAGCGACGAGGATCAATTCGCGGGCTGCCTTCTTCTTGTTCTCCTTGGCATCCTCCTGCGGCGTGTGCTCAGGCGGCGGCATCACCGTGTTGTTGGGGTCAATCTCGGAATCGGTCATGATGTATCAGCTCCTTGCTCGGGGAACGCGGCGATCAGTAGTTCGAGATCAGCGAAGATCTCGATGGCTGGGAGGTCCGGATGCAGTCTCAGCCCGGTGTCCTCACCGATCAGTAGTACACGGGGCGCGGATTGTGCCGTTGCCAGTTCGATGAGGACGTCGGTCAAGGGATGGCCAGGCAGGCCAGTTTCGACGATGACGATCTCCGGGCGGAAGGCGTGGGAGTAGCTGACCAATTCCGCAGTCGAGGTGGCGGTTGCCACGATGGTGATCGTCGATAGTGCATTGAGAGAGTGAAAGAGCGCCGTCTTCACTTCACGGCTGTGGGTGGCGAGGACGACGTGGGTCTGATTTGCACCGTCCGTTTCGCGGCCATGGTCTGGCGTCGGATCGGTCATGGTGTCTCACCTTCGCCAGAGGTCGGGAGAGTGAACGGGTCGGGGAGTTGACCCTTTGTGATCTGTCGACGCCACAGTCCGACGCTGACCCAGCCGATAGGGATCGGCAGGAACCACTGGGCAAGCCGGAACAGGACGACGCCTGCAGCGATGATGTCCGAGTACTCGTTTCCGAGAATCTGGCTGAAGAAGAAGATGTACGACAGCGCTGCGATTCCTAACCCGCCCGGTGTGATGGGAATCGCGGTGATCATGAGCACGACGACCCACACGATGAAGATCTGGCCGAGCGGGAGTGTTTCTGCGTCCAGCCCAACGATACGCAATGCGAGCGTCAGCATCACGAACGCCCACAGTTTCCCGGCTACGGAATAGAGCATTGCGCGCACGCCGCGCTCTTTGACGATCCCGATGGCGAGATCACGGAAACCAACCACTTTGTCGGAGAGACCCTCGAGAGGGTCGCGTTTGATCTTGCCCAGACCCCAGTTGGCGATGGATTCGGTCCTGGCAGCCAACCACTGGGTGAACGTCTCAGACCGGACCATGCCGATGACCACAACGGCCATCACGATGAGAACAGCAAGCGCGATGATCGCCACCCAGACGAAGTCCCCAAGGTCACCCGCGCCGAGCACGAGGAAGGCGATGACAGCAACGGCCGGGAGGCTGAACTTGACGATGTTGTCAAAGAGCCCACTTAGGAAGATCCCTAGCATCGTGCGTTCAACTCCGAAGCCCCAGGAACGATACATCCCGTAACGCACGACGAGGTCTGCACCTGGAATCGTCGTGCTGACCGCGGTCGAAGCAACCCAGGCGGACATCCCTCTCCGCAGTCCCATACCCGGCATGAGTGATGAATAGAGTGCTCCCTCGGGGACGTACAGGAAGAGACCTGCCGCGAGCATGACCAGGTAGTCTCGGGGTTCGAGATTCTTGAGGACATCGAACACGGTCTCGTAATCGATGACGTTGGGTAGTACGAATCCAAAGATGAATACGGCAATGGCGAGCGCGATGCCCACCGCGATGAGCGAGCGCTTGGTGTCCTTCGATGACCGTTTCGGAGGTACAGGAGTGTTGAAGTCCGCCTCTGTGGGTTCTGAGTCGGTCATGATCGCCCTCCTAGCTGTTGGGTAAGGCTGGTATGGGAGTTCTTGGTCATTGATCCGTTGCTCGACTCGATTGGGACTGCGAGCCGGAGATCTCTGTCCCGACTGTGAACGATGAACCTGTGAACCTGTCTCACGTCAGATACCCGCTATCTCGATGATCACAGCCAGGCCGATCGTGTAGATCGCGTACATGGCCACGACACCGATCGACATCCACGTCGCAAGTTGTTTTCTATCGATTCCTGCAGCCAACCCGATCAGGACGCTCACGGTCACGCCTGGAAAGATGGGGCCGACGAGTCCAAGGCCTCGTACCCCGTACTTGCCGAGCATCTGCTGACCTTGCTTCATCTTGTCCTCGGAGATGTTCGCTTTCTTGACGATCCAATCACGTAGGCTGGCGCCGACGAAAATGAAGAAAGCCATTCCTGCCAGGGCACCCACGGTTGCTGCCAGGTACGTTTCGAGCGGTGGGAGGTCAAGAAGGAACCCGACGGGAATCGCGAAACCCCCGCTGATCACAGCCACAACGGCAACGATGAGATGATCACTCACGTT
>JAMBLH010000170.1 GCA_023336875.1 Actinomycetes bacterium | reverse complement strand
TCTTCCTGAGCGTTGTCTCGCGGCGTTGCCCGCCATACGGACTATTCGTTCGATCTCGCCAACGGTGTACCGCATGTGATCTGCGACCTCAGTTCCATCATCGGAGACCGTCGATCCTCCGAAGTAGATCCCTCCCGTCAACTCCCGCAGAAATAGGATGTCTGTTCCTTCGACGATCTCCCTGCGTAGGGGAGAGGCATCAACGAGTGCATCGAAGGTTCTCACCGGGCGCAGATTGGCATAAAGGCCAAGTTCTTTTCTGAGCGCAAGGAGCCCCGCTTCAGGCCGGGTTTTGGCTTCGGGGTCACTCCACTGAGGACCTCCGACCGCCCCGAGAAGCACAGCATCTGATGCTCTGCATGCCTCAAGGGTCGCGACAGGCAGCGGGTCGCCTGTCTCGTCGATGGCACAGCCACCCATTAGGTATTCGCCGAAGACGAACACGTGGCCGAAACGTTCTGCAACGGCTTCAAGGACAATACGAGCCTGTTCGATGATCTCTGGCCCGATGCCGTCGCCAGGAAGAAGAGCGAAGCGTGCTTTCACGCTTCAGGTACTCCACTCACCGCGGTGACGCCTCGGTCGAACGCTGCTTTGTTCATGGCTGACACCATTGCGCGCGCTGACCCCTCGACGACGTCTGTTGAGACGCCTCGGCCCGAGTAGGTTGAAGAGCTGACCTTGATGATGACGCTGACCTCCGCCATGGCGTCAGCGCCTGACGTGATCGGTGAGACGCGGTAGTCGAGCAATCGGGCGGGGATGTCGTAGGCATCCTGAATGGCAACGAACGTTGCGTTTACCATTCCGTCGCCTTCGGCTGTCTTTTCAACGACTTCGTCGTTGCGAGTAAGCGTGACCGTTGCAACAGGCACCTTGTTCGAACCACCCGAAACATGGATTGCGGTGAACTGCATCTCCTCGAGGTCCGTGCCCGTTTCCTCGGCGACGATTGCGCGTATTCCCTCCTCGGAGATCTCACCCTTTCGATCGGCTAATTCCTTGAACCGATCGAAAGCGCTCTGGAAGTCGACATCCTCCAGCGAGAGCCCCATCTTTGTAATCGCATCCTGGAAAGCTGCACGACCGGAGTGTTTTCCAAGAACGAGCTTCGACTCGTGACCAATCGCAGACGGATCCATGATCTCGTAGGTCTCGCGGTTGCGGAGGACACCGTGCTGGTGGATGCCTGACTCGTGTGAGAAGGCGTTGCGGCCTACAACGGCCTTGTTGTACTGGATCGGATATCCGGTGAGACTCGAGACAAGGCGCGAGGTCTCGAAGATTTGCGTGGTGTCCGCCCCTATCTCGACCTCGAAATAGTCGGGACGGGTGCTGATGGCCATGATGATCTCCTCGGTCGAGGTATTGCCTGCTCGCTCCCCGATGCCGTTGATGGCACCTTCTATCTGCCTCGCACCGGCGTTGATGGCGGAGAGGGAGTTCGCAACGGCCATTCCGAGATCGTTGTGGCAGTGTGTTGAGACGATGACATCTTCGTTGCCACCTCGGACGTCATTGAACACCCTTGTCATCAGTTCGACAAAATCCTCGGGCATTGCGTAGCCGACGGTGTCAGGGATATTGATTGTGGTGGCGCCTGCCGCGACCGCCGCACGGCAGACCTCGACGATGAAGTCCGGGTCGGATCGAGTGGCGTCCTGGGGGGAGAACTCGACATCATCGACATATCGTTTGGCGCGCGTGACCCCCTGCTTCACCGCTATGAGCACCTCATTGGGGGACATACGCAGCATCTGTTCCATATGGATCGGCGATGTCGAAATGAAGACGTGGATGCGCTGGTCGTCAGCTGCCTTGAGTGCGTCGGCAGCCTGATCGATATCATCGGGGTGGGTGCGAGCAAGAGATGCGATTGTAGGACCCCTCACCTCTGCGGCAATTCTCGAGACCGCAGAGAAATCGCCAGGACTCGATGCTGC
>JAMBLH010000169.1 GCA_023336875.1 Actinomycetes bacterium | reverse complement strand
TCGTCCTTCGGAGGATGACTCGACGGTGATCCCATCGTCCGAGAGCTCCACGGACGTATTCGTCCCCTTGAAGTCATAGCGGTTGACGAGTTCGCGTGATGCCTGGTCGACGGCGTTGCGAACCTCCTGGATGTCAACCTGTGAAACGATGTCGAATGAAGGCATTGGTGATCCTTTCGGTACGGGAAGTTCAGTCGGAGAAGGGTCGGCGTTTCGGCCCGACTCTAACCACAGCCGACCACACCGTCTCATAATGGTCACGGTCGTAAGGGTCGATATGGGGCAGTACGAACTCCTCCCAGGCTGAGCGCATCGGATCCTCACTGACGGCATACATCCACAGACCAGCGGGATACCTGTCGAGGACGGTTCGAAGAGACATGGGAGTCTCAACTCGCGTGCGTGAATCGCCAGCGGTGAACGACATGTTGATCTCAGTGGCGAGCTTCGTGAGCAGGTCTCGAACCTCGGGATCCAAGGTTGGGTGGCGCCGCTCAAGCATCAGCGAGAGCTCCTCGGTACCGGGGAAGATCTTCTCCCAGATGATCCAACGATCCGAGAATGCCTTGTTGAGAGTCTGTGTACCCGCGTAGTCCCGAAGGTCCGTCGGGTTGAGAGTTCCGAAGATTCGTACGTCATCACGCAGCCGGACCATCTCTCCCGTGGGAAGTTCGAGAGCCCTGTGCCGATCGAGAAGTCCGTGCAGCGCGAATAGGGTTTCGGCTCCCGCGGCGTTCAGTTCCGAGAGATTGACGAGCGCGGGTCCTCTCAGAGCGCGGGTGATGTCGCCATCCTCCCACCGCGACTCGGTTCCTCCTTTTCCGTCACCATGGAGCTTCACTGAACCTATCAGCGTGATATCGCGCACCTCGCCTGTGAGCGGTATCCGGTAGTAGGGCGTCTTGAGGCGTGCAGCGAACTGCTCGAGATCATGGTCCTTCCCTGTACCCATATGGCCGCGAAGAGCCAGGTGGAGAGGGCTCTCCGTGAAGTGATCCCTCCGTACCTGCTCGAGCTGCGCAAGCTTGTACAGCATTCCGAGATCCACGTAGTAAGGATCCTCGGTCGGAATGTGCTTCAGCCGGTTCTCCCTGTCGGGAAGATCCTTGGGAACCACTGCGACAGGGAGTTCGATATTCGGCCCGTCGCCCGCCGGATCGATGAATGTGACAGTTTCAGCCATTGGTGCTCCTAGTTGGTCAGGTCTTGCAGATCGCGGCCACCGGCATGGACCCACCAGGAGTCCGATCCGGATGAAGCGATCGTCTTGTAAAGAGAGGAGCGGACGCCTTCGACCATCGCCGAGGCAAGGTCGAGTGGCTGTTCAACCACCTGAGCCCGTGAGTAGGCAGACCGGACGGTGTCATCCCCGATGCCAATGCCAAGAACCGTCGCTCCCGAATGCTCAATGCCCTCGACTGTTTCGGCGAGTGTCTGCACTGATCCTCGTGTCATCCCATCGGCGAGTACGACGAGGATACGGTGGGAGGCGTGTTGTGACGCGAGGCGTTCGGCTGCGTAAGCGAGGTTGAACTCGTCGACGTTCGCAGCTTTCTCGAACATCGATATCGGAGGCGACTCCTTGGGAGATCGTCTCGCCTCTTTCGCCGCGTCCTGGGGAGCAGCTGCCGCGTAGAAGAGGCCAGCGAGCACGTCCTCTGATCTGCGCCATCTTTGACTGAAGCGCTTGACGAGGTAGTGATTGACCGTGCGAGTGAGCCGCTCCGCATTACCGCCCTGGGCCTGTCTGAGGCCCGCAGTGGCTCTCGCTCGCGTGTCTCGGTACGAAGCCTCCGTGTCGTCGATGTCCGCTGCGAATGAGCGATTGAATATCGCCAGCTCGAAGTCGATCTGAAGTTCGTCCGCGAGTTTGGCCAATGTCCAAGCTCCGAGGAGTGCAGCGGCCATTGCCCATGGCGACTTCCTTGATCCGGCTTCACGCGGCTGGAGCATCGAGGCCGAGCCATCGACAAGCAGGCTCAATGCGTAGGAACGTCTCGACGGGAGGTCTCTGCGCTCGAACATTCGTTCATAGAGACCGGCCCCGAGAAGCAGCGGCGTATACGGGGAGAGGTCTCCTGCATCGAATCCCGAACGAAGTCCGCGCCTCTGATTGGCAAGGAAGAGCGGATACAGCTCTCCAGAGACTCGGTGCTGGGCAACACCCCAATCGCTGGACGCCTTGAGCAACATGTTGCGCCCCTGAGGTGCCCACGCGGCGAATTCGTCTGGGAGATCAACCACCATCAGCTTCCCTCCCTGTCCTGTGGGCAGGTATACCGTCGGGGCTGTCGACACCTTCATCAGCTGGTCCGTTGCAGGATCCCCAGCCGTCTCTGCCTCACCGAGTTTCCCCTGCTCGGCGGATACGGACTGAGCTGCGGTTCGCGTTTGGTCATATGAATCCCGATTGGCCAGAGAAGGCGTGACGAGTCGCACCGCATCAACGGAGTCGGCAATCGCAGCCTCGTCAGCCTCCATCTCCGCCTTGCGGCCTCGTTCGGTTGTGGACGCGGCACCCTCCTGGACGAGATTGTGCATCTTTGCTACCGAGAGCAGTTGGAGGGCGACGGTGCCAACCGACCACGGATCATCCAGTTCGATCACCGAGTCAAGGAATGCCATTGCATCGTCGATCGCAAGCGCTACATGTGGCTCGAGTTTCCTTTGGAGCACATTGCGCTCCTCGTGGCCTCCGATGATCATGAAACAGGCCAGCGCGAATTGCCCGAGAGGTTTGGCGTGTGCCATTGCATGGCCGACTGATGTTCGATACAGGTCCTTGAGCACGGAGCCTGCCCCCGGGTAAGCATCGAAATTGATCCTCTCCTGGCGAGCGTCCTCTATCGAGAGAAAGAGCGCTTCGGCTGCGGGGCCACCGACGGTGTGGAGCGCCTCGAGAAGCGAGACGGCGCTTGGATCGACCTCACCCTCACCGTCGAATTGGATATCGTCCTCTGTGATGTCTGGTCGGACGAGGTCTTCCTCCATCTCGCCGAGTTGGAACAGCCCGACCGGGACCATGGCCTCATCGAACTCGCCATCATCATCCTGTGACTCCGACTTGAAGGCTTGCCACTCTTTGGGAATCGGCCGTTCCTCATCGAAGTCGGTTGCGATGAGGTGGATCACCTCGTGAAGCGCAGACGTGAGCGCAACCTCTGACGGCGTCACAGGCGCTGAACGGGCATAGGCCGTTTGGAAGACTCCCGGATCGATGATGATCGTGTCCTCTGTCGATGCGGCCTGAGTCCCAAGTCGTACTTGGAGGTCCTCATTCCCAGAGAGCGATCTCGCAAATCGGGTAACAGCGGGGGCGACTCGTTGATATCGGGCCACGACGGCTTCAATCGCTCGCTCCTCTGGCGGTAGGATCTCATTGAGCACTGATTGGTCGCGGTCACGCATAACTCCCAATTGTATGCAGCATGGTGTGCACATGATCCGTGTCATGTACACTCCGGTGGTACATCTGCTGGCGGCTCTCGCTGGTTGTACCCGACAGGCACGAGGACCCAGGAAATACGATGAAACTCCTTGCATATCTTGACCCAGGATCGAGCACGTTGATCATTCAGGCGGTGCTCGGCGGAGCAGCCGGCGCTGCCGTGTTGTTCAAGACGATGGGTAGCAAGTTCTCTCGAAAGAACAAGTCAGAGGAAGTTGCTGAGACCAGTGACACCGCTGAGGCTGCCGAACCGACCACACACAACCCGACCGCGGACTGACCAAGTCGGCGCGATGGAGATTCCGAATCCCGATTCCCGAGCGTCGCGCGCAGATCCGGGTTCCTACCGCGATCCGGGGAGCAGAGTCTTCCACCTCGACGGCAACGTGTATCGCTTCATCGATGAGCGTTCGCTGAGCAACTGGGAGAGGCTCACCGAGACGAAATTCTTCTCAGAAGGTGTTGGAAGCGGTCAGATCGTGGACACGGAACTCGTGTCTGGGTACGCGCTGGACCAGGATGACGGGTGGGCTGCAGTGCTGCGACACGAGCGCATTCCCGTGATCTCCTATCCCTATGAGTGGACGTTCTCGATGCTGCGCGAGGCCGCCATTCTCCAGCTCGATCTCCTCCTCGCTGCACTTGCTGAGGGGATGATCCTCAAGGACTCAACGCCGTTCAACGTGCAATGGCGAGGTACGGCTCCCGTATTCATCGATATCGGCTCGTTTGAGATACTCGAGGAGGGCGAGGTGTGGGTCGGATACAGACAATTCCTTGCTCAGTATCTCTACCCGCTGATGTTGACGGCGAACGTTGGTGTGCCCTTCCAACCGTGGTTGCGGGGCCAACCGGATGGACTGACGGCACAACAGATGAACAGTGTCATGTCACGGCGCGACCTCATGCGAAAGAGCGGTCTGCTCCACGTTGCACTTCTGGCAAAGAGCGAACGCAGCCAGAGCGGCGCTGGTAGGGATGTGAGATCCGAATTCAAGGAGGCCGGGTTCAGCAAAGAGATGATCGTGAACAACGTCAAGGGGCTTCGCAAGATCGTCTCGAATCTGTCATGGGAACCAGGGACGACTCGCTGGAACGAGTACGCAACCGGATGCGACCACGTTGGGCTCCAGCGCGATGCCAAGGCTGTCTTCGTCACAGAGACGCTCTCGGGTAGCACGCAGTCAACGGTGTGGGACCTGGGGGCGAACGATGGGCATTTCTCCAGAATCGCAGCAGAGACCGCGGATCAGGTGCTCGCACTCGACTCGGACTACGCCGTGCTTGACGATCTCTTCGTTTCGCTTCAGGCAGATGGGCCCCAGAACATTCTCCCTCTGGTCCAGGACCTCGCGGACCCCTCGCCAGGCATCGGCTGGCGAGGTACAGAGAGACCTCCCCTCGCTGAACGGTCAACACCTGACGTCGTGTTGTGTCTTGCAGTGATCCACCATCTCGTAATCGGGCGGAACATCCCCTTGGGGGCGGTCATCGATTGGTTCGGCGACCTCGGTGCCGACGTCATTCTCGAGTGGGTGGCACCCGACGACCCAATGGTGCTTGGCCTGACAGCCAACAGGAAGTCTCACGAGATCCATCGCGACTACACCGAGGATGAACTTCGATCGTATCTGAGCGAACGGTTCATCATCGATCGGGAGCAAGAACTACCGGGTGGCACGCGCCGGTTGTTCGCGCTCAAACCCAGGGTCTGACACCTGCCCATCACCAGCGATTGATGTCTATTATTGCGCTCCCGAGGGATGCTCAACAAACCAGGTCTCCATCTCGCCTTTGCCTTTGACGTCAATAATGCCGCGGTGTTCGCATGTGAAGCTCTGTTTGATGAGTTCGTAGGTGGCCGCCGATATCTGAATGCGACCAGGGGCTCCGTGGGACTCCATCCGGGCGGCGGTGTTGACGGTGTCTCCCCAAATGTCGTACTGGAACTTGTGTGTGCCGATCACACCGCCGACCAGTGGGCCTGAGTTGATGCCGATCCGAAAGTTGACACGGTGACCGCTCACAGGTGGGAGGGTCTCGAAATGGGCGCGCATGTCGAGTGCGAGGCGCGTCAGCGCTACGGCATGGTCGTCCCGCGGAAAAGGAACGCCTGCAGCCACCATGTACCCGTCACCGATCGTCCGAATCTTCTCGACGTCGTGCTGTTGGACGAGCTCGTCAAACACCGAATACACGTCGTTGAGCCACTCGACCAGCTGCACGGCCGACAGCGACTCCGCAAGCGGTGTGAAACCAACAATGTCCGAGAACAATACGCTGACAGAGTCAAAGCGATCCGCAATGACTCCCGGTTCGGTCTTGAGTCGTTGCGCGATCGCTGCGGGCAGAATGTTGAGAAGTAGACGCTCGGACTCGGACCTCTCCTCTTCCAACTCAGCCATGAGGGCACGCATGAGGTTTGCATTCTGTTGTTGGAGGCGTTCAAGGGTCTCGAGTTTGCTCTGGGCTCTTTCGAACCTCTTCTCCAGAGCGCGATTCTGACGCTCGAGCGTCGCCGGGTCTGACGATTCCATCTCTTTCACGTCCCCATGAGAACTGTCACGCAGGTCTCATTGTGAAAACGGGGAGTCGAATCGACACCGAGCGGCGCGATCTCCCCGAAGGCGTAGAAGCCAGAGACCGGCAGATCGGCGCTCAGACCTGCCCTGATTCGTTCGATCTCGCCGCTCGTGCGGGTGCCGAGAAGCATGCTTCGCACCGCACACGATGCTATCAGGGCGGCTTCCGGCGTTGCATCGTCTGGGAAGCCAGCCATCGCCTCGGCCACGGAAGCTTCCGTGCCGACGAGTATTTCTTCAGTGGAGGCCATTGTGAGACGCACCGTTGCGCCTTGGGGAACCGAGCCGAAGAAGATCACAGAGCCATCGCTCTCGTCGTACGCCATCGGAGCCCGGAGATAGTATTGGCCGGTGGTTCCGTCGAGGATGGCGAGGGGGTTCGCGACCGCCGGTTCGGTGCCGGCTCCCAGGTAGCGGTTGTAGAAGTCCAGAATCGGCTCATTGTCTATCTCGTGGACTCTGTAGTCGTCTGACTTCGTAACCACAGCCTCTCTGCCCACAGAACTCCACCCGTGGGCAACACCAATCGAGACGTTCAGCGGCCCCGAGATAAGGAGAACAGGGAGTGAGTTCGTGAGAACCTGATTGCCGAAGAACTGAATGCCGCCGAGCCAGGGCATGACAATCGGAATATCTGGGACCGCCCCGCCACCGATTACAGGAACTGTCGGTCCGAGGACCTCCCCGATCTCGATGGTGATGGCGGTTGGATCGAACTGCTCAACGGTAGGTGTAACGATGAGGAGCGCCGGCTGCTTGTCTGTCTCGCGGTTGGCGTCCTCAACTGCTTGACGAGCAGCGGACTTGGCGTCGGCTACGACATCGGTTCCAAGTCCGACGGTGAAATCAAGAACATCCGACGCGAACATCGTAAGGGTCGTCGATCCTTCGGCGTAGTCCGCAGCCGATGACATCGGCGCGAGCGTGGTGCAGCCGACCAGATGCATCTCTGGATGGGCGGTTGTCACAACGGACAGGAACTCTTCGACCTCCAGGTCGTGCGAGGCGAGTAGCAGGGCCGCCTGCGGCTTCTCACCGCCGAGCGCAGCGGTGCATTGCTCCAGGATCTCTTCGGCTGCAAGCGAGCCTTCGAGCTCGTCTGTTTGCCCAATGGCCATCTTCAGCAAGGCGGGTACTCCCATCGTGTGGTCTGGTGATCGTAATCGTTCCACATTTGTGAAGCAGCTATTCCACGTCTAGACCTATCGTCAAAAGATGTCAGATGAACCAACACACACGGAAGACGATCGCATTCGTCCATTGGACGTGGTCGTATCGGTGTGGGTCTTGTTCGTGCTCGCGCTGGCACAGCCGTTGCTCGACCTCCTCGGCCGGAATGCTGAATTCTTCCTTGCACGTTCAGCGCCGCCTCTCGACATAATCCTGCTCGCGGTTTCCCTGACGGTCATCCTCCCTCTGATTGTCGGCCTTCTTGTTGTCGGTGTTCGCCGTGTGCACGAGCCGACGGGGAGAATCCTCCATGGTTTGGTGCTTGCGCTCCTGGGAGGATTACTTGTCCTGCAGATCATCGAATTGACGGCGCTTTCGAAAGCGTCCCCATGGATCGAGATCGCGGTTGCGTTCGCCGCGGGTGTGCTTCTCGCGGTCGCGTTCTATCGATACGCTGCGATGCGAAGCGCTGCCAAGTTCGCAGCGGTCGCACCGTTCGTCATTCTCGGGCTGTTCGTGTTCGCATCTTCAGCATCCCAACTGGTCTTTACGTCCTCAGCCATTGCGCAGCCTGCACAGATAGCCGTCGGTGATCCCGCTCCGATCGTCATGGTCATCTTCGACGAATTCCCCGTTGCTTCCCTCATGGACGAGAACGGTGAGCTCCAGGAGGATCTCTACCCGGGATTCGCCAAGCTCGCCAACGACGGGACCTGGTTCAGCAACGCGGTAACCACACAACAACAAACAGAGAACGCTCTTCCTGCGATTCTTACGGGACGGAATCCATCGCCGAACAAGATCCCGACCGCAGGTGATCATCCCTTCACGTTGTTCACGCTGCTTGCGGACTCGTACGAGCTCAAGGTCATCGAAAGCGTTACGGACCTATGCCCCGAGTACGCATGCGAGAACACCACACGACCTGAATTCTCCACCACCGAGCGGTGGTCAACACTTGTTTCAGATTTACGCGTTGTCGCAGGGCACCTCTTTCTTCCCTCGGATTGGACGAAAGACCTTCCTTCCATCGATGCATCCTGGTCGAACTTCTCAGGAGGCGAGGCCGGTGACTTCGACATCATCGATCGATTCCAAGATGCGACCTACGAGGACGGGAGAATCACTCCGATCGCGCAGTTCAACGAATCGATCAAGGCTTCGGA
>JAMBLH010000168.1 GCA_023336875.1 Actinomycetes bacterium | reverse complement strand
CCTTTGATGCCATAGCCTTTGATGCCAGAGAACGGGCCGCTGCAAGCGCAACTCCCGGCGACCGCTCGCGAAGAGTCGCGCGCAGGCTCTCATCTATGACTCATCCGCGTGTGTGAGGATGTTGTCATGAACCCGCAGATTCTTGTAGCCGATGACGATGAGATGATCGCCGCCAGTATCCGGAGGGCACTCATTTATGAGGGCTGGAGTGGAGGTTGTCCACGACGGCGCCCAAGCCCTTGCCGCGGTGCGTGATCGTCAGCCTGATCTCTTGATCCTCGATGTCATGATGCCCGAGATCGATGGTGTCGAACGTTGCAGAGCAGCCACGATCCGTATAGCCTCGCCCACTCTGAACAACCGCACACAACAGGGGGAATCCATGGGAACGCGACTGGTATCGGTATGTATTGGCTTGGTGCTCGTGGTGAGCGCGTGCTCATCCTCATCATCGGACTCTGGTGAATCCGCGACTGACGCTGAGTCGCCTACATCGTCTGCAGCAGCCGTGGACTCGGCAAGCACGGACACTGCCGCGCCCGGTGCGACAACGACGGCCGCTGCAGCATCCACGCCACCCTCAAGCGGCGGTGCAACGGCGACCGTCACGCTGGAGAATGGAGAGGTGTATACGTTCTCGATTCTCTGCAACCTTGAACCCCAGGAGGTTGCCGGCTCCGAGATTCTCTTCACTGCAGTTTCCAATGACACACCGCTTGGGTTCGACGTGACACAGTTCGGCAAGGTAGGTGCCGAAACCGGGGGAGTGCTTGATGATATCGGTTCGATCACCATCTGGGACAGCGCGACCTATGACGACGTGTGGGTTGCAGGAACAGTTCTTTCTCAGCTCGACGGTAGTGAGTTCGTACTGGCTCTCGACGGCAGCACGATCACCGGTAGCGCGATGTTCGTCGAGGGCGGCGACATAGAAAACCTGGACTCAGCCGTTCGTGGGGAACTCATCGCCGAGTGCGGCTGACGTTCGTTCCAGCCAAACGACGGGAATCTGGCGATCGGTCCTTGACTGGTAAACGGCATAGTCGCTGTAAGCGTCAACGATTGTTGGCCACCACTCCGATCGCTCGATCTGGGTCATGGGCGTTGCCTCGACCGCGAAGTGTTCGCCGAGCATCTGAGCCGTGGCCTTCGGGTGTGCCTCCAAGTTGCGATACCACTCTGGATGTGTTGGGCGCCCACCATACGAGGCGATAACGACGAGTCGGTTGTGCTCGCGGAGATAGAGGAGAGGCACGGTGTGTTCTCTGCCCGTCGATCGGCCGACTGTGGAGAGCAGGAGCATGTCGTTGTTGACGAGCCTTCGTCCGACCCGGCCATTGGTCGTGCGGTAGAGGAACGTGTGAAGCGCTGACATTCGCCGTACTGTGTGGTCCCTCAACGCGATCCTCCTCGTTGTAGGTGGCGAAGCTGGTCGCTATGCCCGTGCGGCGTGGATGATCAGATCGACCCACCGTTCGATCCCGGATGGGCTCAGGTGGTATCCGTCAGAGCGAAAGAGCTCACTGGTACCAAACGACTCGGAATGCCAGTCGACGTAGGAGACATTGTCGTACACGGCTGCGGCTTCGAGGATCGCCACGTTCGTGCCCTCCTGCCATGCCCGAGGCACCACGACATTGACGAAGATGACTTCTTCGACGTTCGATGCCAGATCCATGACTTCCGCGATCTGCTCTGGTGTTGCGCCGTTGTTTGTTCCAAGTGCGAACACAACAACATCGGGGGCGCTCGTGGCGAGATGTTCCTCGAGGACGTCAATGCCTGTCGAGAACTTACGGCCTTGTTCGGCGTCGAGGACGATGCCGGGGTGAGCATTGGCAAGCTCCTCCCTGGCCCCGACCATGAGGGAGTCACCGATCGCCAACACTGTGAAGGGACCTGATCGACCGGGTGATTCGTTCGACGGGGGGTCAGACCCGCTCGGTGAAGAAGCAGGCTCGCCAGGTGCCGTAGCAGATCGGCTGAACACCTCACTGTTGCCGGTCGATTGAACGATTGCGATCCCGACCAGCCCGATGGCGAGCAGAAGCACAACGATGGTGAGACGACGGAACATGGCGCCTAGTCAAACATAGCGTGGGTGTATCGCGCTCTCATCAACGGAGCGTGGTGGGCGCTTCAGATCAGATCTGAGCGCCGCCTGGGGATCCTTCGAACGTTGGCCCCCGACCGTTCTGGACTCTCAGAAGGTATCGTTCGACCTCCGAGGACTCGTGTCAGCCATGACCGGCGTTCGAGCCCAGGGAGCGTTGAGTACTTCTCACGTGTATGCACCTGAAGATAGATGGTGGTTGAGCCGTCGTCATTGTGGACTGACTCGAGAGCAGACGCGCTCTGGATAGCGTCACTCAGACTGCGGGTGTGTTCGCCATCAGGGGCGTCGAAGTTGGGTTCTTGTCGTGCCATTGTCTCGAACGATAGCGAAATATCGGGCGCCGTGATGCGGCCATGTTCAGATGGCCGTCCTCAGCCAGCGGAGGATCGCCTCGGCCGGACGTGCCCATGCGGGCTCCAGCATCATGTCGTGACCCATATCGTCGAATATGATCGCGTCTGTGTTGTACCGGCTGGCCGTTCTTTTGACCTCTCGAGGCGAGAAGATCGCGTCGTATTGCGCTCCGAGCACGAGCATGGGATCCTCAACCCGCGAAGCACGCGGAAGGTTGAGGATCATCTCGAGATAGGCCGGATAGGACTCGGTCTGGAGTCGTTCCGCAAATGCGAAGGCTTCGGCATCGTTCATGTTCGGTCCGAACAGAAGAGCGGCTGCCCGTTCGGGGTCATCTACGATTGGCCCGAGTGAGAGCGACACGTTCGCCCGCAAGAACGCGAGCGGGTGATCCCTGATGATCCGCATCGTTGCACCGATGGCACCGGTGCTTGGGCATGGAGCCATCAGCACTCCAGCCGCAGCCCTGTACCGGGACAGATAGTGCTGGACAACGAATCCGCCCATCGAGTGGCCGATGATGATCGGTTCACTGTCAAGCTCGAGAACAAGTCGCCGCACGTCGTGGACGTAGTGGGCAATCCGGGTGGCGTTGACGGATCCCTCAGACTCTCCATGGCCTCTGAGATCGACAGCGAAGGACCTGTAGCCATTGTCGCCGAAGAACTCCGTGAAGTGCTCAGTCCAGCACCATGCGCCATGCCACGCACCATGGATGAACACGATGGGCGTTGGCCTTTCCTTGCCCGATGGTTCGGTGACGATCGCGTTCAGGTTCATGCAGCGACGATACCGCATGCAACCCGCTCAGGGCTGGCCCAGCTCTTCCGATTTCTCTGTGAGTTCGAGCCAGCGGTCCTCGGATGAGTCCAGCACCTTGACCACGTCGGCAAGGTCCCTCGACAATGTGGCTACGAGGTCGTACTCCCCGCCAGCACCGTCAAGGCGCGCACTGAGGGTTGCCTTGCGTTCCTCGAGTATGGGAATGGCCTTGGTGAGTTCGTCGAGTTCCCTCTTGTCGTTGTAGGTCAACTTCGTTCGGCGCTGCCTTCTCCTCTGATGGCCACCCACCGTTTTCGAGACCGATCCCGGTCGCTGGAGCAGGATCTCGCGGTAGGCCGTCCAGCCGCCAGGATGATGACGAACCGACCCGTTGGGTTCGATCGAAAAAATGTCGTCGCACACTCTGTCGAGGAAGAAACGGTCGTGACTTGCCACGACGAGCGCGCCACTCCACGCGTCGAGATACTCCTCGAGCACTGTGAGAGTGTCGAGGTCGAGATCATTCGTGGGTTCGTCCATGAGAAGGAGATTCGGTGCCTCCATGAGGCTGAGGAGTAGCTCGAGGCGGCGGCGCTCACCCCCGGACAGATCGCTAACTTCGGACTGCTGTTGGCCCCGCGTAAATTGGAAGCGTTCGAGTAGTTGGGCGCCAGAAATCTTGATACCGCTTTCGAGGCGCACTTCGTCAAGATGGTCGCGAACAGCAGCATGGACGCGCGTGGTCCCCGGTATCGGTCGCGGATCCTGCCCGTACCAGCCGATGTGGATGGTCGAGCCGGTTACAACCTTCCCCTCGTCGGGTTCGATCTGTTCCGCAATGAGATGGAGAAGAGTTGTCTTGCCTGCTCCGTTCGGCCCCACGATGCCGATGCGAGCATCAGGTTGGAGCTTGTACTCGACATGGCGCACAACCCATCGGTCGTCGTACTGTTTCCCAACGTTGTGGAGGTTGACGACCTTTGACCCGATACGACGTGATGGTAGCTCGATGGAGAGCTCCCTTCGTGACTGGTGGCGTCGTTCGGTGACCAGTTCCGTCGCCTGTTTCACCCTGTGCCTTGATTTGGAGGTCCGTGCCTTGGGCGAGCGACGTAGCCACGCGAGTTCGGTCTTGATTCTCTGCTGTCTGCGATGTTCGGTTGCGGCTTCATGAGCTTCGCGTTCGGCTGCGCCCTCGAGGTACTGCTCATATGTTCCCTGATGAGGGAAGAGCTTGTGATTGTGTACTTCGACGACCTTGTTCGCAACCCGATCGAGCAGATAGCGGTCGTGGGTCACGAGAAGGATCGCTTCATTGCGCGACCGGAGATGGTCCTCGAGCCAGTCGATAGCATCGATGTCGAGGTGGTTGGTTGGCTCGTCGAGGATGAGGAGGTCGCATTCTGCTGAGAGGGTGAGAGCGAGAGCAAGTCGTTTTCGTTGACCTCCGGACAAGTCGGAGCACATGGCGCCGTAATCCGTTAGGCCAAGACGGTCGCCGAGTGCAATGGATTCCCGTGTCTCGCCAAGTACCTCACCAACGGTGAGGTCGTCCTCGAATGAGGGGTCCTGGTCGAGGCTTGCAACCCGAAGCCCTCTTGATCTGATGATCGAACCGTCGTCTTCTTCCTCGTCTCCGGCGATGATCGCCAGCAACGTCGACTTTCCTGAGCCGTTGCGGCCGATGACGCCGATGTGGTCGCCGGCGGATATGCCGAGTGACACCGCGTCGAGCACTGACGTCTCTGGGTAGGACTTTGTGATGTTCTCGAGACTCAGCAGATGCATGCTGACAGAGTAAGGCGTTGGCATAGCGTGACGCGATGACGACTACCGAAGCAACGACCGGTCTTCCAATGGAGCCCCAGATACCGAGTCGTTCCTCGATCTGGCGTCGCATCTCTTCCGACCACGGCTCCGCTCCGAGGATCTCGATCTCGAGCGACCTCTCCCGAGGGTCGAGACCTGGGCCTCCATCTCGTCGATCAGGCTGGGACAGTACGAAGGCGTAGCGAGGATGATGCGCGGCTTGAGGTCGTTGATGAGCGTGATCTGTTTCTCAGTCTGGCCTCCCGACATCGGGATGACTGTGCATCCGAGCCGTTCTGCGCCGTAGTGGGCGCGGACAACGTCTTGTCGTGGCACGGTTGAGGCGCTCGAGTTGTAGTGAACGCAACTCGTCGCTGGTTGCCGACTCGATCGGATGAAGCCCTGCCATACTCCGATCGTAAAGGACGGTCTACGCTTGGCACATGCGTATCGCCGGAACAGTCGGAGGTCTTCTCCTCGCATTCGTGGGTGCCGTGTGGATGCTTCAGGGCTTCAACGCGACCTTCGTCCCGCAAAGTTTCATGACGGCGAGTCCCCTGTGGATCCTTATCGGCGCAGTCACCCTGGGTGGTGGTCTAGCCCTTGCCCGACGGAGTTGGAACCGGTGAGCGTCTGAGTCGACCGATCAGCCCTCGGTGGCGACGATCTCGTCGTCGGGGAAGCAGTAGGCCCAATACTCGTTCGGTTCCTTTGAGCGGACCACTCCATGCCCGGTTGAACCCCAGTGCTTGCGGGCATGTTTGTTCTTGGATGAATCGCAGCATCCCGTGTTGCCACACGCAACGCAGTAGCGCAAATGCACCCAGGTATCGCCGACGGCGAGGCATTCCTCGCATCCGCCCCGGGGCATGTCAACGATCGGAACGTTCTCGAGGTGGGGGCATGGTGCTGTCATTCGTTCTCCTTATCGGTCAATCAGTGTCCTGAGTTATCGGCAGTTTCACAGTGAAAACAGTCGTGTCGTCTGCAGATGCAACGGTGAGTAGGCCGCGGTGCTGGGTAACCACGATGCTATACGCGGTGTCGAGTCCGAGTCCGGTTCCCTTGCCTGGCTCCTTTGTTGTGTAGAAGGCCTCAAAGATTCGATCGATGATGTCGTCAGGAATCGAGGGCCCACCGTTCTCAACCTCAACTATCACAGAATCATCCCTGGTGAACGCCCGGATCGTGATGGTGCCATCCTCGATGTCTGCCTCGTGGATGGCGTCTGCCGCGTTGTCGATGAGATTGGTCCACACCTGGTTGAGTTGGCTGCCGTAGGCAACGATGCTCGGAAGGTCAGGTGCAAACTCCGTCACGATCTCTATGTCCCTCGTCTTGGAACGCAGAATCAGGAGCGTGTCCTCGATTCCCTTGACGACGTCAACCTGCTGCACGGGTGCCTGGTCGAGGAACGAGTACGATTTCAACGCACCCACAAGCTCTGACAATCGCCGGGAACCCTCGGCAACCTCGTCAAGCAACGAGGAGATGCTGGCGGATGCTCCTGCGAATGACACAGCCACCTCAACGTCGTCTCCGGTGAGATTCGCCAGGTCATCCGCCACGAATCCGGCGGCGGCGAGTCCTGAGGCCATCTCCCAAGGGTTTCCGACGCCTAGTGACGTGAGTTGCGTCGCGATCGAATCCTCTGCATCGGCACGCTGCATTGAGGACAAGGACGTGCCGGCCCGGGAGGGGGAGGGTAGGGTCGCATCCGGCGGCAGATGTCTGGCGAGTCCGACGAGATGCTCAAGGCCTTCGGCAAGTCCCTCCGCTCCGCTCGTCACGGCGGCCGCGGGGTTGTTCATCTCGTGGGCGAGGCCCGCGGTGAGCACGCCGATCTGTGCCATCCGTTCCGATTGCCGAACCCTCGATTCTTGCTCCCGCCAACGGGAGATGAACACAGAGAAAAGGGCACGGTTGGCCTCGACACTTGTGGTGAGTACATCCTCGAGGCACGACCTCGGGATCGCAATGAGCCGGACCGGTGTGAGTGCCTGTGCTCCCGCATTGCGTGGCTCGCCGGTAAGGAGTGCCATCTCACCAACAACGTCGCCGGGGCCCGATACGGCGATCCGAACATTCCGACCAGCGGACTCCTTGAGGATCTCAAGCTCACCCTCGGCTATCACATAGGCCCTGTCCGCCTCGTCACCTTCGTCGAATAGCGCGTCCCCCTTCTCCATGGTGAGCTCGACGATGCCGTTGCTCAGCCGATCGAGATCGTCCCGCGGTAGCTCAGAGAAGAGTGGAACAGTGCCGAGATCGAATGGCGTCACACGGTGTCCAGGTATCGATGGACGAAACTCACCGCGATGGAACCCTCCCCAACGGCGCTTGCCACTCTTCTGACCGCTCCTTCTCGAACATCGCCTGCAGCGAACACACCTGGGACGGACGTCTCGAGTGGCAGAGGGTCGCGGTCGAGTGTCCACGCGTCGGTGAAACTCTTCACGTCGGTTCCTGTGTAGATGAAGCCCTTCTCGTTCGTACGAATCGCATCCCCCAGGAAGTCGGAGTGCGGGACGGCACCAACGAAGATGAAAAGCGCGGATGCCTCGCGGGTTTCCTGCTCACCAGAGTCACGGTTCTCGAGTCGGATGCCTTCGACGCGATCTGTTCCCGTGACCTCGACAACAGCCGTGGATGTCAGCACCTCGATGTTGTCTATCGCGCCGATCTGATCGACGAGGTAGGCGGACATCTTCTCGCCGAGATCACCCGAACGGACGATCATCGTCACCATCGAGCTTGTCTTGGAGAACATCACCGCGGCCTGTCCTGCGGAGTTCGCTCCGCCGATCACATAGATGTGCTGGTCCTTGTACGTCGCTGCCTCCGTGGCAGCAGCTCCGTAGTAGATGCCTGCGCCCTCGAACTGTTCATAGCCGGGAATGCTGAGACGCCTCACCGCCATACCGGACGCGATAATGAGCGCTCGACAGGTGAGCTCGGAGCCGTCGGCGAGGTGGACCGTTTTGAGCGGTCCGGAGACGTCGACACGATCGACCTCGGCAGCGGTGATGAGCTCTGCTCCGAGCCTTGTTGCCTGAGCTATCGCCCTGCGTGCAAGGTCTGCGCCGCTGACGCCCTTTGGGAACCCGAGATAGTTCTCAATACGGTTACTCGTGCCCGCCTGACCACCCGGCGCTTCTCGCTCGATCATCACTGTCGAGAGGCCCTCGGATGCTCCGTACACCGATGCGGCGAGTCCTGCGGGTCCCCCTCCGATCACGATGAGGTCATAGAACGGGGATTCCGGGAGTGTGTGGATTCCAACTGCCTCAGCCAGCACCGTTTTGTCTGGATTGATAAATACCGTGTTGTCCTGCAGCAGAACGATGGGTAGCTCGGTGCTCCCTTCAGCGGCTTCTGCTGCCGTTGCGGCTCCTTCTTCGTCCCTGTCTATGTCCACAAAGAGGTACGGCACCTCATTGCGCGCAAGGAATGCTTTGATCTCGAACGTCGAGGGCGACCATGTCGTTCCGAACACTCGCGCACCGTCGAATGGCTTGCGTGCATGTGCCTGCCAATCGTCGAGCGCATCGTCGAGGATCGGGTAGAGCTTCTCATCTGGAGGTGTCCACGGCTTGAGTAAGTACTGATCGAGCCCAACGTCATTGATCGCCTGGATCGCTGCCTCGGTGTCTGCATAGGCGGTGAGGAGGAGACGCTTCGCTTCTGGGAACGTCTGTTGCGCTTCGAGAAGGAACTCTGTCCCTGACATGGATGGCATTCTCTGATCCACAAGGAATGAGGCAATAGCCCTTCCCCGATCCGATATCTCCTGGACCGCTTCGAGGGCCTCGGCACCTGATCCCGCGGAGACGATCTGGTAGGCCTCCGCGTACCTCGCCCTGAGGTCCCTCGTCACCGCAGCGAGCACCTGGGGATCGTCATCAACGGCAAGAATCACTGGCTTGCTCAAGTTGGGTCCCTTCCATACGTCTGGCCGTCATCTGCGAGACTACAGAAGACATGGGTCGCGCGCGTCGTTGTGTTTCGCTAGCCTCGCACTGCTGCCCATTGAAAGCTTCCAATGTCAAACGCTCACATCACAGTGCTTGGTGCACGTGGATCGATTCCGGTGTCCGGGTCTCGGTTCACTCGCTACGGAGGGAGTACCACATGTAGTGCTCTCGTGGTTGATGGTGCCACGGTTGCCTTCATCGATGCGGGCACCGGTTTGATCGACGCGGGGCTGATGGGCCTCGAGTTGGCGCCCTCTGTGGGCGTATTTCTTACCCATTACCACTGGGACCACACACAGGGCCTGTCGATGATGGACGAGATGTGGAGCGGAGCATGCGACATATGCGTCTGGGGGCCAGATGATCCACAGGCGATTCTCGAACGTGCGATCTCGCCACCTCTCTTTCCCGTTTCCATTGCAGAAGTTCCCTCGGTTCGGTTCATGCACATGGACGGACCCATTGAGATAGCGGGTCTGACCATTTCGCCATTCGATGTCAATCATCCCCAAGGTGCGTTCGGATACAGAATCGATGGCCCGAATCGGAGCGTCGCCATCGTCACGGACCACGAGGCAGGAACCGGCCTCGATTCGGAGATCCTCGATGCCATCTCAGGCAGCGACGTGCTGTTCCACGATGCCCAGTACCTCCCGAGGGAAGCCGATGCCCACATTGGATGGGGTCACTCAACGTACGTGGATGCTGCAAGAGCTGCAGCGGCAGCCGGTGTGAATGAACTGGTGCTCACCAGCCACAACCCCGACCGATCTGACGTCGAGATAGATGAGATGGTTGATAGCGCCAGAGGGCTGTTCCGCAACACGGAAGCCGCGCGCCCAGGCATGGAGATCGTGCTGTGAAACTTGCAGCGATAAAGCCTCCCCGTCTCCAGACAGAGACCGAGGGGGAGCGGAACGCAACTTGGCTCGAGCTGTTCTACGACCTGGTGTTCGTTGCGACTGTTGCCATGCTCGGCATCCGTCTTGCTGCAGACACGTCTATGACGGGCTGGTTCTCCTACGCTGCCTACTTTCTCCTTGTGTGGTGGCTCTGGGCAAGTCACACGTTCTACGCGGATCGGTATGACACCGACGATCTTGTGTATCGGTTTCTCGCTGGCACCCAGATGGTCGCAATCGCGATTCTCGCGGCCAGTGTTGCTACAGGACCAGCAGCATCCACCGCGGTGTTCGCTGCGGCCTATGCAGCCGCGCGGATCCTGCTGCTGCTGTTATATGCCCGCGCATTCAAGTTCGTTCCCGCCACACGCCAACTCGTTCGAGGATATCTCATTGGGTTCGGAATCGGAGCCGCGATCTGGGTCATATCGATCTTCGTTCCAGAGCCAGCACGGTTCTGGCTCTGGGGCATTGCTCTCACGGTTGACCTCGCAACGCCCTTCATCATGCGCAAGGCCCAAGCCGCATCGCCTCTGGACGTATCGCACCTACCCGAGCGATTCGGGCTGTTCACGATCCTCGTGCTCGGCGAGTCGATCGTCGCTGTGACGGTTGGCCTTGGCCACGTCGAATGGCAATGGGGCACGACGATCGCGGGCATTGCAGGTCTCTCGATTGCGACCGGTCTGTGGTGGATCCATTTCGACAACGTTGACGGTCGAGTCGTGAGGCGGAAGGGCAAAGGGAGGGCGTGGCAGCCAACGGTGTGGATCTACAGCCATCTGCCCCTTGCGATCGGGCTGGCAATGGTCGGTGTGGGAGTCGAACACGCGATCGTGGCGTCGGACCAGGGCCATCACTACACGTCCGCCGAGCGCTGGCTCCTCGTAGGCGGCGTCGTACTTGCACTCGCTGCGATGATTGGAATCGAGACGGCATCAAGGCGCGATATCAGAGACAACCTTCGCACCGCCCTGATCCTCTCGAGGGTTGTCGTTATCGCGCTCGCTCTCATTATCGGAGTGGTCGGGAAACTCGAGGCGCCAGTAACCGTGGTCATCCTCGCCGTGCTCTGCGGAACCCTTGTTCTCACAGATATCGTGGTCGCGTCCGCGGCTGAGAATCAGGCGGCCGAAGTCTCAGCCTGACCCCTGGCTCGGTCCCTCAAGGAAATAGGTGGGGACGGTTCCCTTGCCCTTGATCTCGACGTGGCCCCGCTCTGTCACCATGAACCGGGCTTCGAGCCGTTCAGCGGCACGTCCGGTGATCTGGATCTTGTTTGGTACACCATGTGACTCCATCCGGCTCGCGGTATTCACAGTGTCGCCGTACACGTCATAGATGAACCGGGACTCGCCGATCACGCCGGCAACCACGGGCCCGACATCCATACCGAAGCGCATCGACACCGGTTCCCCGTTTCCCAGTGTCTTGGTTGAAGCGGCGTCGAGGAATTCCAATGCAACCGCCGCCAGGTCGTTGACATCCTTGCCCGGGTCGGGTGCCCCGCTCATGACCATGTAGGCATCGCCGATGGTCTTGATCTTCTCGACACCGTGGGCCGATGCGATCTCGTCAAAGGCCGAGAAGAGCAAGTTGAGTGCATCAACCAGCTCGTCCGCTGAGAGCTTCTCGGACGTAGGCGTGAAATCGACGATGTCAGCGAACAGAATGGCCACGTTGTCATGTCGATCGGCGATCGGTTGTTCGCCGTTCTTGAGTCGTTCCGCAATGGATGCCGGAAGCACGTTGAGAAGCAGCTGTTCTGAGCGCTCACGCTCCTCTGCGAGTTCCTCTGCAAGATGGTTGCGAGCCTGCACGTACACAAGCATGAGCAGATAGACGAGAAGTGAGACCGTGATGATGTTCACTGCCAGAAGTGTTGCGATGAAGTTCGCGGAGAGATCGGGCGCCCAGGCACGGAAGAAGGGGTCGAGCGGTACGAGGATGAGCACAAGAACAGCGAACCCGGCAAACCAGAGACCCCCGCGTTTCGTGTCGGCGTGGACCATTGCTCCAAGGACGCCCATGATGGAGTACATGATCACTCCGCTGCTGTTCACGAATCCGCCGAGGGTGACGTGGATGAGCGCCGGTAGCACGAAGAACAACGCGATTTGCTCGTATCGAAGGGATCGATCATCGCGGGTCCGGTGGAGGTGGACGATTCCGAATGCGGAGACAATCGCATAGAAAATGGGGATCATCCCTGTCAGGACGAGACCAATCGACATGTAGAAGATTCCCCACGGTATGACGACGATTGCACCGATGATCGTTGTGACAACAAGCGTAGTTTTACGGGTTTGGACGCTTCGGCTGTCGTCCTCCCGATGCCCAATGCTCGTGACACGGACGACAAACGAGAAAGGCACTACGCGATCCGTCCGATCGCGCCGAGCGCGAACTCGACGGCATCGTTGTACTCGAGGGATCGGCCCTCCCTTGTGGCAGCTGCAGCATTCACTTCACCTAGTGATCTGGCGACGTCACTCATCATTTCGCGGTACCGGTCACCGATTTCGCCGAAAACTTCTGGTGCATGCTCCGAATCGGCCTCTGCTGCTGCGTGAAGGACCATTGCATCGCGATTGGCTCCGATGTTGTGAAGAATCTCGACAAGGTTCCGTACCGCGGTCCAGAGCTGTGGTCGGTTTCCCGCGCCGGAGAAGAGGCGGATGCATCGCTCCATTGCCTCGAAGGCGACAGCTGTGTCGCCTTGGCGCCCAGCCGCCGCCGCGAGCGCGATGAGTGAGATCCCAGCGACAAACTCATTGTCCACGGTCACCGCATACTCAACTGCTTCTTCCAACATCTCGATGGCCCGTGGGTCAGTGTCGGCGTCGAGTTCACCCTGGAGGTATCTCGCCCAGGCAATCAGCGTTGGATTCCCGGACCGGTCGGCTTGGTCGTTGACGATCGCTGTAACGGCGCGGGACCGCTCCAGGTCGCCCGAATAGAGAAGGGCAAGCGCAAGGTCGGTTCCGATGGTTCCTCCGAGTCGGGTGAGCCGCAGGTCGTATGCATCGTTCATGGCATCGTCCGAATGCTCGATCACATACTCCATGTGTCCGAGGAAGAACTGGCCAATAAGATCGAAATTTCTCAGCATCGTCTCCGCGATGTCGCGTTCCTTTATGTCCTTTGTGGCCGCAGCGAAGATGTCGGCAGCACCCGCGAGGTTTCCGGTGAACAGAGCGTGGTAGGCAACAGCGAAGGCATAATTGAGCCGTGCAGGATGATCCGATGGCAACATGTCAAGTGCCTCGAGCACCCAATCGAGCATGCCCGGACGCATCTTGGACGCAACGAGATGCGGTAGGCACGCTCCGATCCTCGACATGAGGTCAAAGTTCCCCTCGCCGCACGCCCATCGAGACGCCTTCTTGATATTGGCCATGTCAGCCAGAAGCAGAATGAGGTGCCGAGCCTCGTCGGGCCCGCCCATGCCGTCTCGAGCTGACGTCGACAGGTCAGCAAACCATTCGGCGTGCTTTGCTTGGACACCTCGACGATCTGTTGTTTCGAGTAGTTGTTGTTCGGCGAAGTGACGCAGCGTCTCGAGCATGGTGAACCTCGTGACGCCTGTACTTCGGTCAGTGAGGATCATCGACTTTCGTGCGAGGATTCGGAGCGCGGACGCCACCTGGTCCTCGGCGAGATCATCGTCGGAACAAACGAACCGAGCAGCTTCCGCGGTGCACCCACCGCTGAACACTGCAAGCCTGCGAAAAACCTCTCTATCCGTCTCGTCAAGGAGTTCATATGACCATGCGACCAGATCGGAGAGTGAACGGTGCCTCTCAGTTGACGACCTCGACGTGGAACGAAGCGCGAGACGGTGTTCTGTTAGCGCTCGGAGTATCTCACCGGGCATCATTGTTTCGCACTGGGACGCAGCGAGCTCGATCGCAAGTGGGAGTCCATCGAGTCGCTCACATATATCGCTGACAACGGAGCTATCAAAGGAATCTGGTCCCAGGTCCGGCGCCACGCGCATAGCGCGCTCGATGAACAGCGCAATGGCAGGTGCATCAGCGCCTCCGGCTGTGGTGGATAGCGGGTTCACCCTGTGGATGACCTCGCCATCGATCACGAGAGGTTCCCGGCTTGTGAGGATCAGGCGGGCGTCAGCCACGTTGTTCAGGATCGCGTCGACCAATCGGGCTACTGAACCAATGACATGTTCCGCATTATCGAGGACAACAAGCCGGTGTTCCATGGAGAGCGTTGCAATGATGCTCTCATCCGTGGTCAACTCCGGGCGCTGTGTGATGTCGAGAGCCGAGGCCACGGCATCAGAGACATCGCCCGGATCCTCGACGGAAGCCAGATCCACGAACCACGCGCCACCGGGAAAGTCAGCTGCGATCTCGCGTGCGGTGGACTGTGCGAGGGTTGTCTTTCCGACGCCTCCGACGCCGACAAGGGTCACGAGGTGAACCTTCCTGACTGTTGACGTGAGTTGGGCAAGATCACTCTCTCGACCGACGACATGTGTGCGCAAAGGAGGTAGATTTCCGCGAGATGTCCTGTGTCCAAGATCGGCCAGCACGGCGGGTGCGGAATTCGCATCGAGTTGCCAGATTCGCTCGGTTCGGACGAGGTCCTGAAGTCGATGCTCGCCCAGATCCCTAAATCTCCAGTCATCAGGACTGTTGTCGGCGACGAGCAGGTGAACGGCATCCGTGACGAGAATCTGGCCCCCATCGCCAGCGGCTGACACTCGGGCGGTGCGATTCACGGCTGTCCCGAAGTAGTCGCCGTCGCGTTCGACAGATGTGCCTGTGTGGATGCCCATACGCACCTTGATTGCCGTGATCGGCGCGACCCACACAGCCTCTGAGAGACCCTCCTGGATTGCCAGAGCTGCCTCGATCGCCAAGGCAGGAGAGCTGAACGAGATGCCCCACCCATCGCCGGCCTGGGAGAACACGTACCCTCCATGTGTGTTCACCACTTCATTGAGGAGTGCATCGTGGGTCTCCATCGCCTTCGCCATTGCGTCGGGATGCTGGTCCCAAAGGCGCGTTGAACCCTCAATATCGGTAAATAGGAACGTCACGATTCCTGATGGGGCGCTGACCTCGATCATCGGGAGAGACTACTCCCTCGTTTCGATCCTCTCGGACTGCGTTGCTCAGCTATCGAGGGATCCCGTCTTGACATGTGCAATGGAGGGAAGGCCATGGGGGACACAACCATCGGCCGCGGATTCATGTGTTCCTTCGAAGAAGTCAGCGGGAGGCTGTAGGCGCCGTGCGGCGATGACGAAGGGTGCAGCGAACGCGACAACGACGCCTCCAACGACATAGGCAGCACCGTATCCCTGCCGTTCGGCGTAGAACCCAAGACCGGCCTGCCCGGCAATGCCACCCACTCCCGAGATCATGGAATCGAACGATACGACCGTGGCCCGCTCCTCAGAGGGCGCAACCTCGTTGATGAAGGCCTGTCGGACAGGCATCTGTACGCCCATCGCCACAGCGCTGACGAGGAGGAATGCGAGAGCGATCGGGAAGCTGGTTGCGAGGCCGACGCCGATGGATGCGATCGAGAATCCAGCTGCGGTCCACAGCAGCATGGTCGTGCGTCTTCCGCAGTAGCGGGTGAAGAGCTTCACGAGGCTGTTTCCGACGATCATTGCAACGGAGAGGAGGGCAGCAACAACGCCGGCCACCCACACAGCGTCGCGTTCGAGGAGTTCAAGGAAGTAGGGTTGCCACGCGTACCAGGCCCACATGAAGATTCCGGTCTGGATGGCACCGGCGATCATGATCAGACGCAGCGGGCGGGAGCCCCATCCGTGGCGGATTCCCGCCGAAGCAACGGCGTTCGCTTCGGACGGGAGCGTCTTCCATGTGACACTCCGGGGTTGGAACCCGATGTCGTGCATCCCAAAGAAGGCAAGGCCGAAGAGCACCACAAGGAGAGCTGAGCGAATGATGAACGGGAGCGCGAGGTCGATCTGACCGAGAAGACCACCACCGACGGTTCCGATGAGCATCGCAACACCACCGATGATCTGGGCGTTGGCAAATATGCCGTCCATGTCCCCTTCGTAGCCAAGGGCCTGGATCCCGTCGACGAGCCACGCTTCCATTGCACCTGAGTAGAACGTGAAGCCGAGCCCAATGAATATGGAAGTAACGGAGAACGCGACCACCCCGGCTCCTGCTTGAGCAAGACCGACATACGCAAGCGTGGACAGAGCGAGAACCACGAGAGATAGGAGAAATGAGGCTCGCCGTCCAATGGTGTCGGCCACAACTCCTGTCGGGATCTCAAAGAGCACCGTCCCAAGAGAGAACGCTGCATTCGCGATGAACACCTCGGAGATGGAGAGTCCTGCGTTGAGGAGGAAGAGCGTGTTGATCCCCCAGATGATCGAAGCGGCAAGTGTGTAGATGCCTGCGTACGTGTAGTACCGGCGGACGAGTTTGGCCGCTTCCGCAGGCATTGTTGGGGCGGATGTCACCGAGCCAGCATAGAACAGGGCTCATGAGGATGGGCGCGCACCAGATGTTCAGGCTTCACTCTGCTCCTTTGGATTCCTATGATCGCTGCATGACACTTGATATCGAATCCCTTCGGGCCGGCTTCCCCGCCCTTGCTCGAACCCAGAACGGAAGACGGGTTGCGTACCTCGATGGCCCTGGTGGCACGCAGGTCCACGAATCCGTGATCCAAGCCATGGCCGATTTCATGGAACGAGGCGGCAGCAATCTTGGAGGTACGTTCGAAACGTCCATCGAGACGGATTCTGTTGTCGCCGGCGCCAGGAGTGCGGTGGCTGATCTTTTCGGTGCTGAGCCGAACGAGATCGTCTTCGGCCAGAACATGACATCACTCACCTATGCCATGTCCCGAGCCATGGCCAGGACATGGGATTCGGGCGACAACATCGTTCTCACTCGGCTGGACCATGACGCGAACGTCGCCCCGTGGATGCAGGGGGCGACTGACGCTGGCGCTGAGGTCAGGTTCGTGGACTTCGATCCGGAGGATGGCTGCAACCTTGACCTGGGCACACTTGCCTCTGCCCTGGACAACAACACGCGGCTCGTCGCCTTCACGCACGCCTCGAACGCCGTCGGCACCGTCACGCCGGTGGCAGAGATCGTGCGGATGGCCCACGCTGTCGGTGCCCATACGTACGTCGACGCCGTGCACTATACGCCTCACGGGCTGATCGACGTTGCTGAGAGCGGCACGGACTTCCTCGTCGCCTCGGCCTATAAGTGGTTCGGGCCACACACTGGCTGCCTCTTTGGGCGTCACGAGTTGCTCAGCGAACTCGCCCCCTACAAGCTTCGTCCCGCTCCGGGGGATGCCCCGGACAAGTGGGAGACAGGCACGCAGTCCTTCGAGGCACTTGCAGGCGTTGCGGCTGCCGTTGGCTACGTCGCTTCCATGGGTGAGGGCGTCGATCGTAGAGAACGCGTCATTTCGGCGTACGGGAACATGAACGAGTACGAAACCGCTCTCACGAATCGGTTCCTCGCAGGTGTTGAGGCGCTGCCGAACGTCCGACTGTTCGGACGTCCATCCGCTGAGGGTCGAACAGCGACATTCGCAGTCGATGTTGCGGGTGTGTCCCCCGCAGCGGTCGCGAAGGCACTCGGTGATGCAGGTTGCTTCGTATGGTCGGGCGATTACTACGCATACGAGGTCATGCATCGTCTCGGCAAGGCACCCGAAGGTCTTGTCCGTATCGGGTTCGTCCACTACAACACCGAAGAAGAAGTGGATCGCGTTCTCACGGATCTCGCAGAGATGAGCTGACCAGCCGCGGTCTCATCGGTGGCGCGAAAAGGTCTCCGGCCGTTCCCCCTGGTCGACCGGAGACCCCAAGTCCAGTCGCTCTAGGGCCGCTTCGGCTTCTTGCCGTGGCTCCCATTCTCTTCCCGTTCCTGTTTCTTGAGCTGTCCGAAGTTCCTAGGAGCGTCGTCCGCCGGTTCAGCAGGGTCAGGGATGTCCTTGAATCGCCGTCCGAATGCCCATCCACCGCCATCTTCCGCGATTTCTTTCATGAGTTCATCGAGCGACCGTTCGCTTGCCTTTGCAAGCTGGAGCAATTTGAAGATTGCTCCCCAACCTGTCGCGTACTCGCCGGTCCTGAGGCCGATTATTTGATCCACCGCAGCTTCTTGGTTGTCTTCCATCAGCTTTTCACCGACGTAGAAGTCCGCTCGGAGAAAGCCGGCGAGAGCATCCAGCTTCTGGACCTCAGCCTCGTTGAAGTCTTCCGGCTCGCTTACTTCCGCCTCGGCGTCGGTCTCGACGTGATCGTCAGCGAAGGCGATCGTTGCCATCGACGCGAACAAGGCGACGGTCGCAATGAGAATTGTCAGTCGTTTCATTTGGTCCCTTCCATAGACGTGCTTGGTAGGGCACCTTCCTAACCACGGCCCAAGTGGTTCCACACCAGTACAGACGCACGAGGTACTCCGGTGTTACACCCGGATTTGGCTGGGTCATCGCCGCGTGCGACCGAACGAGCTGTAGCCTCGTGGACATGGATGCGGAGCGCCTCACAGATGAAAGATCCGAGCGCGACCGGTTCCTTCGCGAGCACTACAGTTCTCCGCTGCCCGAGGAGCATCTCAAGAGCTTCCCCGGCCTCGACTATTTTCCGCCTGATATCTCGTGGTCGGTCGTTGGGGACTACGAGGCTGTGGATCCACATGATGTGCAGATTCCTTCGACCGCAGGAATGGACAACCCCTACTCCAAGGTGGGGAGCCTCACCGTTCGCATCGGAGGGACGACCTACAAGCTGACAGTGCTTGACGACGGTGACGGCGACATGTTCGTTCCATTTCGCGATGGGACCTCTGGTGTCGAGACATACGAGGGTGGTCGCTACCTGAGTGTCAACGTGGCGTCGGACGCACAGGTGAAGGTGGATTTCAATAGTGCCAGGAATCCCTGGTGCGTCTATGACGAAGAGTTCATCTGTCCCCTTCCCCCAGCGGAGAACTGGATCCAGGAACGCATTCCTGCTGGCGAGAAGATGTACCTGCCACATTCCTAGACGGCGTGCAACCGTGAACCTCCACGGGGTGGGGTGTGTCGCCCTCGTATCGTATGCTGCGCTTCGTGGAGGAGCCCATTATCGACGGTAGCCAGTCAGACGACGACGCGTATTGGGAGATGCTTGCCGCGCAGGAGCCAGGGGGACCGTCTCGGCGTATGGGGAGTCCCAACCGTGAACCGGCGTTTTCGGGCGCCGGCGAGCAACCGCAGAAACAGCCACGTCCGCCGGTTGAGATCGACGATGCTGCCCTCTTCGCCGAGCTCAGGGACACCTTTGGATTCGATTCATTTCGGCCGGGCCAGCAGGATGTCATCGCCATGGCCCTGGCCAAGGGCGACTGTCTTGCCATCATGCCAACGGGATCAGGCAAGTCCCTGACGTACCAGCTCGCGGCGCGACTCTCCGGCGGCACGACTCTCGTGGTATCGCCGCTGATTGCCCTGATGAAGGATCAGGTAGATGCCGCCAGAGAATTGGGCATAGCCGCAACCTTTATCAACTCGAGCATCGAGTACGAGGAACGACTCGAGCGGATTTCGAGGCTCAAGGCGGGGGAGTACGAGCTTGTCTACGTTGCGCCAGAGGGACTTGTGGCATCCGTCGGCTCGATTCTTGACCAGGTCGATGTGCGCCTCATTGCGGTCGATGAGGCACACTGTATCTCGCAATGGGGTCATGACTTCAGGCCGGCGTATCGCCAGCTCATCAACCTTAAGTCCCGGTTCGGAGTCCCCGTGCTTGCCCTTACAGCAACAGCGACCACACGCGTCAGGGAGGACATTGGTACGCAGTTGGACCTGGACGAACCGCTTATCGTCCAGACGTCGTTTTTCCGGCCGAATCTCAAGCTGCATGTGTTCAAGAAGGGGACACATGACGGTGTCCAGATCAAGGTGAGGGACTACATAGGGAAGATCTGTACCCAACGTCAGGGTCAGAGTGGCATCATCTACACCCTGTCGCGGAAGTCAGCTGAGAGTACGGCGGAGTACCTGCGGTCCATGGGAATCAGGGCAAGCGCCTATCACGCTGGCCTCGATGCAGAAACACGGACGAGGGTGCAGGATGATTTCATCAGGGACGAGATCGACATTGTGTGCGCAACAGTCGCGTTTGGAATGGGAATTGACAAATCCAATGTCCGATTCGTGATCCACCGAGACATGCCGAAGTCTCTCGAAGGCTATTACCAGGAGATCGGCAGGGCAGGACGTGACGGCCTCGACAGCGACTGCTACCTCTTCTACTCGTGGGCAGATGTCATCCAACTCGAACGCATGGTGTCGGGGAGTGACAATGAGTCTTCCCAGCGCAATCACGTTCGGCGCATGTATGACTTCGCGGAGGCGCAACGATGCAGGCACGCAGCCATTGCGAGCTACTTCGGCGAACAGATCGATGCGTGCGAGTCGTCGTGCGACTGGTGCACGGACTTCGGGCTGGATCTCCGAGCTGTTGTGACGCCGCGAGCTACTCGTACCCGACGCGAGCCGGTGGAGCTCCCAGAGGGTGCCGACGAACTTTTCGAGGAGTTGCGCTCGCTAAGAATGCAGCTCGCCCGTGAGCGCGATGTTCCCGCATACGTGGTGTTCAACGACGCGACGCTTCTTGATATGGCGGCCACGATGCCTTCAAACCGTCAGGAACTGTTGGATATCAGCGGTGTCGGTGCAAAGAAGATCGAAACCTACGGAGATGAGTTCCTTGGCGCAATCCGTGAGTGGCAGGCGCACGCCTGATCAGACGTCGTCGAGGATCTCCGAGAGGAAATCATCGACCGCTCGATTGCCGACTGTCTCGCCATATCGATCGTCGAGGATTCCGCGCATCTTCGTAAATATGTCAGCGCGTTCGTCATCTTCGGTCTTCGTTGTGGCCGGCACGATCTCGGTGCCATCGATCCATGGCTTCCCCTCCGAACTCCAAGGGACGAGGATGATCCAGGACCAGATGTTGTTGCCCTTGACATCGCCCGTCCTGCGCACGAGTCCAAGGCAGGAGAAGGGGAGTGGCTCCCACCCCATGGTCCTGAGCAGGTCTCTTCCATCTGGCATGTTTGCGGCGTCTGACTCTGCCATGGCTCCTCAGTGTTGTGTCGGGCAGACAACGGTACCCGTTCCGCATCGATACAAGAGCAATCAGCGTCGTTACCGTCCTGGTGTGACCGGCCGACCAACATTCGAGGATTTCGAGGCCCTTGGCTTCCGTGTTGGAACAGTGCTGCGTGCAGAGATGAATGATGGCGCCAGAGATCCGGGATACCAGCTCTGGATTGATCTTGGCGATGAGGAAGCGGTGCAGTCATCGGCCAAGATCACCGATCTCTACAAGGTCGAAGATCTTGTGGGTCGGCAGGTCGTCGTTGTCACAGGCTTCGAGCCCATTAGGGTCGGCGGCTTCCGATCCGATGTGCTCGTGATCGGAGCATTGACAAGCAATGGTGTCGTGCTCGTGGAGCCTGACACGCATGTGGAGCCTGGTACGGTCATATCGTAAGGGACTGGTGGCCTGTCTACTCGCCGAGGCCGGCTCCTTCGAGATCCTTCTTCCATCTTGTGATGAAGCGATCGTCCTGGTACGGATTCGAGGCAAGCCACTCGGAGATGTTGGCCTGTGGGAACCGGTCACGGATCATGTCTCCTGTGGCCCGTGCTCGGCGTTCGAGACCGAGCTCGCTCTGAGATGCCGCGAGCACGAGTAGTGCTTCGATGTTCTGCGGCTGGAATTCGAGCACCTCTTCTGCAACTGCAGCGGCCTGTTCGTAGCGTTCACCGACGTAGTACGAACTCGCGAGGACGGTCGGGTACCACGGCTTGTTCACAGGGCTCAGGTCCATCGCCTGATCCACAAGTTCCACCGCCTCCTCCCACTGGCCAAGGAATCTCCTGACACTTGCCTCGACTGCCCAGGTCAGATCGCATGTTGGGCGGACGATCTTCGCTGATGAGATCTGATCGAGCGCGCCGTCGGCGTCGCCCTCTGCGAGGGTGATTGCAGCGATGATCATCGACGCCAGGCCTGTTTCGTCGCCCATCTCGATGGCATGGTCAGCGTTTGCTCGAGCGTCCACGAGCGACTGCTTCGGATCCTCTGAATAGCCCTGCGTGGCACCGACCCAGCTCGTGAAGCTGAGCATCACGACGCCGAGGATGCTTTCGGGGAAATCGACCTTGAGGGCCTCGGCAAGTCGGCTGGCTCGATTCCATCCGCTCGCCGTGCCTGACGTAAGGTGGTAGTACGTTTCATACACCTTCGCAACAGCCCTTGGGTCCCCGAGCTCGTGGTAGATCCGCGCTGGCTCACCGACAATCAGTTCCACCTCGAATGCACGAACGATCTCTTCGGCGAATTCATCTGCCATGTCGAGCAACGAATCAACGTCCGTGTCCCACTTGTGGGCCCACAGGGCATTCTGGGTGAACACCTCCAAAGCCTGGGCCCACAGCCTGACACGGCTTCCGATCTGAACGATGCCTGAATACAGCACATAGCGCACGTTCGAGGCGATGTCGTCGTCGCTTCGGCTCTGCCCCATCGTCGTGGACACGTCGACTACGTCGAGATTGCGGAGTCCCACCAACCCGGAGACCACGTCCGAGAGGAGAAAGGAGGCCATCGATTGGAGATCCGAAGAGGCGCCTTCGAGATGCATGGGAGCAATCGCGACTTTGGGTGTCTCAAGAGCAAGCGGCCTCGTCGGGGTGACGGCGGTGTCGTCCTTGCTGGGAAGATCGACGAAGTCGTACACCTCAATGAGCTCTGGAATGTTCTTGAGACGCTGGCGTCCCTTCGAACGGAATCGCAGCGCCGGTTCGTCAAGCGCTCGGTATACATCACCAGAGACACTGAGACCACCCGGTTGGGCGATGGATTGGATTCTGGCTGCGATATTGAGAGCATCGCCCAGATAGCTCCCGTCGTCGTCAATGACAACGGTGCCCCTATCAACCCCCATCCGAAATCGGAGTCGTTGGTATTCCGGGATCAGGGCGTTGGTCGCGGCGAGGGTGTTCGTGATCGAGATGGCCGCTCGCACGGCTGGCTCGGATTCGTCGAAAACTGCCATGAAGTTGTCTCCGACGAAGTTGACGAGCGTGCCTCCCGCTTCAGCTATCTCATCGTTGACAACTGCCCGCGCCTCGCTCATGGCCGCAGCAGTGTGCTCGGGGTCGTCGGCCAGAAGTCGGCTGTAGCTGACAATGTCTGCGTTCAATGCGACCAGAAGATGAGTCGCGATATTGGCCTCCCTCTTGTACCTCCACATTATGACGCCATTCTGGAACCACTAGGACCGAGTTCGCGCGACCGTCGATGACGATGGGCTTGTGACGTAGCATTGTGCGATGTCCCGTCTTTTGATTGTCGCTGTTGTACTCGGGGTCCTGGCTTCTGCGTGCCAGCCACTCTCGACATCCGAATCGACGACGAGTAGCGACGTCGTGGCGTCCACGATCGATCAGGATCGAATCGTCGTCTCAACCATCAGGGGCGCTATTGCTGTATACGGTGTGACCGGAGACGAGATCTCGCGCATCGATCCGCCTGTTGGACATTTCTATCGTCAGCCAACATGGCTTGACCGCGAGACTGTCGTGTTCTCAGATGTCTCGGACGACGGTGATCACGCACTCATCGCCGCCGATGCCGAAGATGGCGATGTTGTGTGGCGCGCCGAAATGGATACCCCGCCATTCTATTTTTCGCCTGGTCCACCAAGCGGCACGTACGCAACCACTTCACTCCGAAACGACCCGTCAGGTGGCGGGCTGATCGCGGAGTTGGTTGACCATTCCGGTGCCGTATCGACCCTGTCGAATGAGTCGCCGTTCTACACGAGTTGGTCTCCCGCTGGCGACGCGCTGGCGATCCACATAGCGGGTCAGCATCTTGACGTGTATCGAGGCGGGGAAGCGGAGCTACTACTGAGTGAGACCGGCCTCTTCCAGACTCCAGTATGGGTGGAGAAGGGTCTTGTGACATTGCGTACGATTTCAGATGTGCAGCGTCTGTCAATCTGGAATGAAGGAGCGTTCATGGACGTCGCCGAAGTCTCAGGGCCCGCCGGGTTTGTTGCTTCCGGTGACCTGGTCGCCATCCAGGCCACGGAGCGGCCCGATGCGGGATCGATCGCGGCAGCACTCCGTGCCCAGGCCATCCCGACCATCCCTGGCGGGAAGCTCGTTGTCATCGACATGGCGACTGAGACAATCCAGACCGTGTCGAGCGAGCTTGCGCTCTTGTATCAGTGGAATCCGTCTGGAACATCGTTGCTCTATGCCACAGTCGGCGACGACCCTGGCTCCCTTGTCTGGAATGTGTGGACAAAAGGCCAGAGTGTTGAAAAGGAACCGTTCGCGTTGCAGCCGGGTTGGTTCTCCAATCTGGTTCCCTTCTTCGATCAATACGCGCAGTCGGTCCAGTTCTGGTCATCGTCAGGTGAATACCTCGGCTATCCCGCGGTCGTAGGGGCAGATCCGGTCGTCTCCATCGAGCCACTGGATGGCTCGGAGTCGGTGAGTATCCCTGACGCGATCTGGTCAGCGTGGGCGCCGTCGGGATGATGAGCCGAGGTCATGATCTGAACTGAACTCGGATGATCTCGTCGACAACTGGCGTGATTGTGGTCCGGATCACCTCTGTGTGGACTGGGTGCTCTGCGTAAATCGTGTAATCAGCATCTCTGACGAACGTAGCGCAGACGCCGTGGTCCCAGGAAGACGTCAACGTGATGATCTCACGGTAGGTCCGAGAGGGATCATGATGAGACCGGACGCTTGCTTACTCGTCCGGGGTTATCTCGAGTTGGAAGATGCCGATCTCGTTGGTGTTGCTGTCTCGCCTGAAAAACATTGCCAGATCCTGCTGCCCGTCGCCGTCCGCAGGCCTGGTAAATCGGATTCTGAACTGCGCTGTGGCGCTTCCCTCGGCGATCAGCTCCTCAACTGCTGTGCTGACCTCACATGCGATTGCAGTTTCCCCTATGACCGTGCACTCGGAGTGTGGTCCGGTTGCGACCAGATCGAAGAGCTCAGGTCCGAAGGTCTCGTACGAGACCGGCTCGACGAGCAGGGGGCCAAGGTCTTCGAAGGGCGTACCGGAAACGTGAAGTGCGTCGGAGACAATCCGGGCGTCACCGATCCGAACATCTCGCGGGAGAGCGAACGTCATATACAGCTGAACGCCTACTCCGTCGGGGAATGATGCATTGAGGTTGTCGCCGGCGAACAGACCTGTACCTGAGCCGGCAAATCCCGTTGGTGTATGTCCTTCGAATGCTCCTCCCTGATTCGAGACCGTGATCGGGTCTGGAGAATGAGCGCTTGACGTGGTTGTTGCCTCATCACTTGCACACGCCGTCAATACGATCAGGACGGATACGAAGAGTGCAGTTCTAGCGTGCACCACTGGCAATCCCTTCAGCGTTGTATCGAGCTACCGAAATCTCGGCTTCGACCAGGTCCATTCCGTTGGTACCTGAGAACATGAGCCGATTCGAATCATCGATGGCGTGGTGGAGGCCGAGTATGTGGCCTATCTCGTGGCTTGAGACCCTCTCATCGTGTACGGAGGGTTCATCGGTGACGAAGAACACGCCGGAACCAAGCGGTGCGATGCCGTTGATTGTTCCAAGGCTCCTGACATAGAACCCATTGATTGCACTGACCTTTGGAAGCGCGACCGATCCGTTGTATAGGCCATTGAGGAACCCGCCGGTCTCGCCGCTTGCAAGACTGGAGAGCATCTCCGTCGACGCGTCCACTCGGCTGATTGCCGCGATTGAGAACTCGATGCCCGCTGGCCGCCAGATGGCCTGGATCCGTTCGACGATCTGCTCGACACCGGCGACATCGCGCTGTGAGGACAAGTCGGAATTTGAGTCGTCAGTCTCATCGACGATGTAGAGCGACAGCGCAATCTCGATTGGTTCATTCGCTGCTCCGGAGTTGTCGGAGATGACCGCAGGGGACGTCGATGCACAGGACGCGACGAGAAGGAGGGGGAATATGAGGTACCGCACGGAGAGGGAACACGGATTCGGCCCTCGTGATTCCCGACCCTTGCCGCTTCGACCGCTCAGGTGTCCCGATAGTGTCCCCGGGACAAAGAACGGATGGTTGATGGCAGCGCCACTCACAAATGTCGGGTCCCGAACCGGCGCATATGGAGCGTCTGAGTGGGGGCTCACACTCGTCATCGGCATCATCTGGGGCTCTGCATTTCTTTGGATCGCAGTGGGTGTCGACCATTTCTCACCCGGTGTTGTTGCGTTCGGCCGGGTGGCTCTCGGCGCCGGTGCGCTTGCCATGTTCTCACGCGCACGAAGACGTATCGACCGAGCCGATTGGTCTCGCGTGTTCGTCGTTGCAGTTGTCGGAAACGCCGCGCCAGCGCTGCTGTACTCCACAGCGGAAACCTCTCTCGATTCGGCCGTTGCGGGCATGGTCACGGCCGGTGTACCGATTGTGAGCCTCGTCATTGCAGCTGTACTCCTTCGGCAACTACCAGGAAGGGCACAGGCGATCGGCATTACGTTGGGGTTTGTCGGAATCTTCATGATGACGCTTCCATCACTGCGAGGGACCCACGCAGATCCTGTCGGAGTTGGTCTCGTGCTTCTTGCCGTGATCGGCTACGGAATCAGCGGCAACCTGCTTGTTCCACTGCAACAGAGGTACGGTGGCCTTGCCGTGACGATGTGGGCGCTTGTCCTTTCGAGTTTCATGCTGTTCCCGTTCGCCATCGCTACTGCCGGTGAATCTGACTTTGCGATGAGTTCCCTGGTAGCCGTCGTGATTCTCGGGGTCGTTGGAACCGGAATCGTCCGCGCTCTGGGGGCAACACTCGCAGGCCGGGTAGGCGCGCCCCGTATGTCGACAACGGCGTATCTGATCCCTGTCTTCGCGATTGTCCTTGGTGTCGTGTTCAGGGATGAGGTCGTCCTGCCCGTGGCGATTGTGGGTGTTGTCGTCGTTCTCGTTGGGGCATTTGTCGCCACGAGGGCAGTGACGGTCCGGTAGGAGCGGGAATGGTGCGTCGCATTCTCATGGTCTTCTTACCTGTTTCACATCGGCTATTTGAGTTCTCCCGATAGCTTTCCTCTCATAACACACAGGAGATTTGATGAACCGGGTACTCATTTCAATGGCAGCGTTTGCCCTGCTGGTCGCGGCATGTAGCAGTTCTGAGACTCAGGGCGTGGCCTCTTTGGAGAGCACGGCGACCACGACCGTTGCTTCGTCGGCGAATGAGGCGTCAGCCAGCGATGAGGACACGCTTCTCGAGTTCGCTTCCTGCATGCGCGATAACGGTGCGGAGGACTTCGAAGATCCCTCCATCGGCGCCGACGGTGTGCCCGAGTTCAACCTCAGGGGCGGTGGCAGCGAAGCCGACCGAGATGTGATGCGAGCAGCGTTTGAAGCATGCTCTGAACATCTCGAAGGTCTCGCCTTCGGTCCAGGAAGCGTTGACGTCACCGAGCTGGAGGACACTCTCGTCGATTACGCCGCATGTATGCGCGACAACGGCTACGACATGCCCGATCCGGACCTTTCGAAGTTCGGGGAGCGCGGCGGCGAAGGCGGCGGCATTTTCGGCGGAGGACTTGATCCAGACGATCCTGACTTCATCTCAGCAATGGAGGAGTGCGAGCACATCTTCGAGAATCTCCCGTTCGTTGGTGGTGGTCCAGGTAGCAGAGGTGGAGGGGGATAATGACCACGACCGAGCCCCTGGACACTGAAGCGAGCGTATCCGTGGACAGCACAGTGAGCGAACCCCGCGAAGCCGATGGAGACGAGTCAAATAGGCAGCGCGGATCGCGGCGCTGGTGGCTGTGGGCTCTCGCGATTCTGGCGATAGTTGCCGCAGCCGCTGTGGTGATAGCGGTGACGAGTTCGTCAGGCACATCAACAGAAGCCACCAGCCAGCAACTCTCTACTGGCACGGTGCAGCGGTTGGATCTTGTCGTCACTGAGACTGTTTCTGGGACGCTCGGGTACGGGGATGCGGAGGCAATAGCGTTCCGGACGTCCCCAGATGGGATTGACCGTGTCTACGGCGCCCTTGCGGGAGTTGTCACCAGCGCTCCCGATGAAAGCGTCGTGGTGGTCGCTGGCGATGTTCTCTATGAGGTGAACGCCGCTCCGGTCGTCGTCCTCTACGGAGACACACCGGTGTACAGAGCACTCGATCGACGAACCAGTGATGGAGAGGACATCATGTTCCTCGAGCAGTCGCTTGTTGATCTGGGATACGACCCGGACGGCGACATCACCGTCGACGAGGAGTTCACGACCGCGACCAAGGCAGCTATAGAACTGCTCCAGGAGGATATCGGAGCCGAGGTCGATGGTGGGTTCGCTCTTGGTGAGATGCTCTTCACCCCAGGGCCAACCTACGTGGCCGAGGCACTAGTTGGCGACGGTGACCAGATCCAATCCGGCCAGAACGTAATCGCTCTCTCGGCTGCCCCTTCCGGCACCTACACGTGGATTGCTGACGAGGGTGCGATCATTCGACAAGGCGATGTGTTGTATCGCGTCGACAACCGGCCCACTGTGCTCCTCCACGGTGAGGTGCCCGCCTTCAGAGCCATGGCGTCGGGAGACAAGGGCACCGATGTCGCGCAACTTCAGGCAGCGTTGATCGATCTTGGATTCGCGTCTGACGGTCTCACAGTGGGTGAATTCGATGATGCAACTCTTGAGGCGGTCCTCGCGTGGCAGCTCTCGATTGGTGCCCATCCCGATGGGGTCGTCAATCTTGGTGAGGTTGTGTTCCTCACCGAGAGTCTTCGCGTCGGAGTGGTCGTTGGCGCTTTGGGAGAAACCGCGATGAACGGATCGCCGGTCCTCATGACATCAGCGAGTTCTACGTTCGTAACCGTTGCATTGGCAACTACCGATCAGTCCCTCGTGAGTGTCGGGGACACCGTTGAGGTTGAGCTTCCTGACGAGGTGGTCGTTGAGGGAACGGTTACGTCCATTGGCACTGTTGCACAGACGAACCAAGCGGGTGAGAGCTTTTTCGAGATGATCGTGACGATCAACGACACTGAGGCAACTGTTGGGCTGGACGAAGCACCCGTCGATGTTGCGATCGTGTCTGATTCCGCGAGCGACGCATTCGCGGTTCCCGTTGCCGCCCTGATTGCACTCGCAGAGGGTGGTTATGCCGTTGAGGTCGTCGACGACGGGGCAACCTATCTCATCGGCGTCGAGACCGGGTTGTTTGCAGATGGGCTCGTTGAGGTTACGGGCAGCGGACTCTCTGCTGGTCTCCTCGTTGTCGTGCCATGAACCGGGCGCTCCATCTAGAGGGGGTCGTCAAGACGTACCCTGGCACTCCTCCGGTGCACGCGCTCGCCGGCGTGGATCTTTCGATTGACGACGGAGAGCTCGTTGCCGTTGTCGGTCCATCGGGCTCGGGAAAGTCGACTCTCCTGCACATCATGGGCACGCTCGACCGCGCGACCTCAGGTGTCGTGGAGGTTGCAGGCGTCGATGTGGCGGAGTTGTCTGACAGGGATCTTTCAGCGCTTCGTGCGCATCACATCGGATTCGTCTTCCAACAGTTCTTCCTGCTCGCAGGCGAATCGGCGCTCGACAATGTTGCTGACGGTCTCCTCTACACAGGGATGGCCCTTGGGGATCGTCGCGCGCACGCGTCTGACGCGCTGTCGCGCGTTGGCCTTGCAAGTAGGGCTACTCACATGGCAACGAAGCTGTCCGGTGGTGAGCGCCAACGGGTTGCAATAGCGCGAGCCCTTGTGGGAAGCCCGCGTCTCGTGCTCGCGGACGAGCCGACAGGAAACCTCGACAGCAGGACCGGGATGGACATCCTTGGACTCATGGAGGACCTCAACTTGGAAGGGACGACCATAGTCGTGATCACCCACGACCCCACGCTCGCCGATCGCCTCCCGCGCCGGATCTCGATGCTCGACGGATTGATCGTTGATGACCGCCTTGGGGTGCCGGCATGACCACCGTTGTTGATCAGGCACCGTCGCGCCTTGCACCGGCCGACATGGCCCGCGCAGCAGGGATCGGGCTTCGAACACGAAGGCTTCGGTCAATCCTTTCCGCCCTTGGCATCATGATCGGCATCGGCGCCATGGTGGCCGTGCTTGGTCTCTCCGAGAGCTCGAAATCAGATCTCTTGTCCCAGTTGGATGCCCTTGGCACGAACATGCTCCAGGTCCAGGCGACCTCAGGCATCGGACTCGGCCCAGGGACACTGCCAGACGAGGCGGTCGCGATGGCTTCCCGCGTCGGCCCTGTCGAGATCGTCTCCTCTGTCGGCTCTGTCAGCGGGGCCAATGTCTACAAGAACGACCTTATACCTGACACCCAGACGGGCGGGCTCAGTGTCGTCGTTGCAGACCCGAATCTTCTTGAAACGCTTCAGGGGATGATGGCCGACGGTGTATTTCTGGACGAGGCGTCACCCGACTTTCCCGTAACCGTGCTTGGTTCTGTGACAGCCGAGCGCCTCGGCATACGTGATATTGAGACTCCGACGGTCGTGTGGTTGGGAGACGAATGGTTCGCTGTCGTTGGCATCATGGACACCCTTGCACTGTCACCGGACATCGACCGTGCGGCACTCGTGAGTGTGGCTGCAGCCGAGAGCTATCTCGATTACGACGGTGTTGTCGGCACCATCTATGTCCGTGTAGACCCAAGCGAGATCGACGACGCGCGAAACGTCATGCCTGCCACAGTGAATCCCGAGAACCCAGATCAGGTGCAGGTGACAAGACCTTCAGATGCACTCGAGGCTCGCGAGGCCGCAGACACTGCCCTCACCAATCTGTTTCTCGGGCTGGGCGCCGTTGCACTGCTGGTGGGTGGGGTTGGCATTGCCAATGTGATGGTCATCTCAGTGATGGAGAGAAGGGGCGAGATCGGTCTCCGCCGAGCCCTGGGCGCGACTCGCCGTCATATTGCTGTGCAGTTTCTCGGCGAATCTCTGCTCCTTGCTGGCATCGGCGGTGTTGGCGGTGTGCTGCTCGGCGCGCTTGTCACTGCCGGCTACGCAGCGTCTCAGGGTTGGGATGTTCTCATCCCAACAGTCGCGATTGTTGGTGGCATGACCGCGGCTCTCCTGATCGGTGCGGTTGCTGGCCTTTATCCCGCGATGCGGGCCGCGAGGGTGTCCCCAACGGATGCACTTCGCACGCTCTAGGAAGCTGCTGAAGTGGTTAGCTTCGGCTGAAGAACAACTGGATCTCGAGGATGCCGTGATCCTCGACCGACACCACGCCGCTCGACGTCGGCATTTCGACGCCCCAATCGGCAAATGTGATGTCAACCCCACCAACGACAACGATCAGGCCTCCAACGAGTTGCGTCTCGAGTGGAACGTCGATAGTTCGCGTAGCACCCTTGATCTCGAGCTCGCCCAGAGCAACAATCGAAACCGGTTCACCCTCAGCTGGGATGGCTCCGATATCGATCGGATCCGTGAGGGTGAACGTCGCGGTTGGGAAGGATCCGGTATCGAGTGCACTCTGAACTGCACGATCCCGTCGAGATGCGTTCGTGACGATCTGCGATAGATCTGCTTCGACCACAAGAGCGCTGACGGCGGTTCCTGCGAGGAGAAGTGATCCCTCGACCGCAGGTGTGCGGCCAACGGCAGTGGTCGCACCAATCGAAGCGAGCTCCTCGTCGATCCTAAATCCAACGAACGACGACGTGGATCCCTCGAAGCTGAACTCACCGATCGAAGGGTCAACAGCCCACAT
>JAMBLH010000167.1 GCA_023336875.1 Actinomycetes bacterium | reverse complement strand
TCGTCATCATCGTGATCATCATCGTCATACCGATCGTCGTCGTCATCATCCCCGTCGACATAGGTATCTGACGCGTCGGTCGTAGAGGTGGTTGATGTGTCTTCCACGGTCACGACCGTGACGATGGGAGCAGGCTCCGGCGGTCCAGCAATCGTCATCCCATTTTCATCACAGATTTGTCGGAGAGCGTCCAATGCAGCCGTCTCGAGTTCATCGATCGAATCATCCAGCTCGCGCTCGAGAAGTTCCTGGGCACTCTCCGTGCACGCCTTCTCGAGGGCTTCGGCATCTGTGAGACCACTCACGTCGGTCGTTGTCGAGGTCGTTGTCGGCTCATCGATCGCTTCCGTTGTTGTCGTTACTTCCTCAATGGCTTCGGCTGCGGGAGGTCGCGCCGTCGCACCAACGATCGCTACGGCGGCAATCGCGGTCGCGGGCACGAGCAGGAGTCCGGCAATCACCGAACCAGACACTCGTGTCCCTCTTCCTTTTGATGGTCCTCGTTCGGACATGATCTCTCCTTGATCGACATTTACTGGCACAACTATGCGTCAGGTGTCGATAACTGGGCGCTAAACGCGGATCAACGGTGGCGAAAATGCTTTGTCAGCGGTCAGAGACGAGCGGGAGTTGGATCACGATCCCTGCGCCACCGTGTGTGACGGACTCTCCAATGGCCAGTGTGCCACCTGCCCCTTCGACGGTTCTTCTTACGATGTCGAGGCCGAGCCCCGTGGAGTCGCCTCTGGAGGTTCCTCGATTGACGACGGATCCATCGCTGAAGCCGGATCCCGCATCCTCGACCGACAGCACAACGATCAGCTCATCGACATCAACATGTACGAGGAACCCTGTCCCCTCTGGTGTATGTGCGAGCACGTTCTCGATCAATGCGTCGACCAGCACTTCGGCGTCGCCGTCGGGTATGGCGACGGCAGCGGCAACCTCTCCGACCTGAATGTCGACACTTCGCCCCTGCTCCTGGGCCAGTGGGTGCCAGAAATCGGCCCGCCTGGCCACCACGGCGGCGAGATCGCACCACTCCTCCGACTCTCTGCGGACGGGACGCCGTGCTTCGCGGATGATGAAGTCTGTGGTCCGCTGGAGTTCGTCGAGATCGGCATTGAGGCGATCTTTCTCTGGTCCTCCGGCGAGACCATCAACACTCAACCTTGCTGCCGTCAGCGGTGTTCGCAACCTATGGGCGAGATCCGCTGCTGACTCTCGTTCGGCCTGGAGCAGTCGGCCGATGCGGTCGGCGAGACGGTTCAGTTCGATACCGACCTCCTCGATCTCGGGCGGTCCAGCGGGAACGACGCGGGCTGAGAGGTCACCGTGACCGAGCTCGCTCGCGGTGATGGACAGCTCCTTGACTGGAACGACCATGGAACGTCCCAATCGGTCAGCCACCCACATGGCCATGAGGATGAGACCGACCCCGAGGAAGCCAAGGATGATCCAACTGCGCATGACCCCTTCGGTTATGGCCTCGTCCGAGACGAAGACTCTCACGACGGCGGTGGAACCGTCTGACTGGATGACGGGGATGTACACGGCTTGCCCGCCATCGACAGACGCGACGAAGGAGCTCCCGGCAAGAGCCAGGGTCAGATCCTCACTGCTTGGCACAACAAGGCCGACAACAGTTCCATCGGGAAAAATCACCGATCCGTTCACCGACTCAATTCGGTTGGAACCGATTGTGTCGACGGCAGTTTCGAGGTTGTTCTCGACCGTGAGAACAGACAGGACACGGGCGAGACTCTCAGCATCACGCTCAGCGGTGGAGATCGCACGATCGTGTGCCAAGTCGCTGACCAGGATAAAGAGTGGGACGAGGAACGCGAGTACAACCATCGTCGTGACGGCGCCAACAAGGAGGATGAGCCGGCGTCTCACCTCGAGGGATCGACGAGCCGGATACCCACGCCCCGGCGCGTGTGGATGTAAGTCGGGTTGGCTGCGGTCTCTCCGAGTTCCTTGCGCAGCCATGAGACATGCACATCAACGGTCTTGTCCGCGCCTCCGTAGGGTTGGCGCCACACCTCAGCCAGTAGCTCCCGCTTGCTGATCAGCTTTCCTGGTCGGTTGGCCAGATACGCCAGAAGATCGAATGCTCTCGCGGTCAGTTCGAGATCGCGACCATCGAGTGTTGCCTCGTGCGCGTTGAGATCGAGCTGTAGCCCGGCAACGGTGATTGTGTCCTCCTCGACCGCGTCTCCTGATCGTCGAAGTACCGCGCGAATGCGCGCCGCGAGGTGATCTGCGGAGTACGGCTTTATGACGTAGTCGTCGGCACCGGCATCCAATACGCTGATAATGTCGGCTTCATCGTCTCTCGCGGTTGCAACAACCACTGGGACCTGGCTCACTGCGCGAATCATCCTCAATGCTTCGGCGCCATCAAGATCGGGTAGTCCAAGGTCCAGCACAACGACATCGAAGCTCCCAGATACCGCTTGCTCGACCCCATCGATCGCCCTCGCGACCGTCTCGACATCGTGACCGCGTTCAGACAGTCGCGTCGCTAGTGATTCGCGAATTCTTTGGTCGTCTTCGATGATGAGAATCGATGGCATGTGCCGTCACGATACCAACCCGCGCGACCGGCGTAGCGTTCCTTAGTCATCCGATGACCGGCCCTTAACCCTGCGTTAGCTCAGTATGCCTCGATTTGCCGCAAACTATGGGTATGAGAAGAGGCATCGGTATCACTGCAGCGTGGATGGCTGCGACATTCGTCGCGATACTCATCGCTGCCGCGGCGGTTGCGAGCGTGCGAACCGAGGTCACTGACACACCGACAGCTCTTGGTGAGCCGGCGATCGTCGCCGTTGCGATTGAACCAGAACCCGATGAGGTGGACCAGTTGGTCTCTTCGGTGTCGATCGTGGAGACAACGACCACGACTGTGAGCCCCACTGTCGAAGCCGAAACGACGAGCACGACAGCGCAGGTGGACACTCCGACCACGACAACTACGAATCCTCCGGCGGCCGCTGCATCCTCGACGACGACTTCCACCACCAACGCCAGCTATACCAAGACCTATGACACCGAGGCTGGCTCCGTGCGCGTCACAGTATCTGGCGATTCGGTCTCGTTTAGTGGAGCTACTCCTCTTCCCGGGTGGAAGGTGGAACTCGAGAACAGTGGACCTGAGGAAGTGAAAGTCCACTTCGAGCGCAACGACGACGAGGGCGAGGAGATCGAATTCAAGGCCAAGGTCGAAGATGGCGAGCTCGAGGTCTCGATCTCCGGATCCGACGACGACTGACATCCAGCACCGTCTTCATAGAATCTTCACACTGAAGATACTTGTTCCTTCATGTTCCGTTGGTTAGCTGGCAGCAGCAAACTCAAGGAACGCATTGTGCTGAAGCAGAGTCTCGTCATTGCCGGGGGATTGGTGCTGACAGTTTCACTTTCACTTGTCGCCCTTGCGTTCGCTATCGAACGTACGCCCACGCCGGCGGGTCCGCATGGACAGGGCGGCAGGGGGAAGGCTGGGTACCTCTGAGTCGTTGGAAGGGCGTGCCATCTCCCTCGGCACGCCCTTCCTACACTCCGGCTATGCGAACCTCCAAGATCCTCGTCGTTGATGATGAACCGAAGATCAGGCGAATCGTCTCGTCGTACCTCATCGAAGAGGGCTTCGATGTTGCCGAGGCTCACGATGGTGAGACCGCGCTCGCGCTCGCAGGTCCGGACCTGGATCTCGTCATCCTCGACATCGGGCTACCCGGCATGGATGGCATCGACGTGCTGCGACAGCTGCGTTCGAGAACCGATGTCCCTGTGATCCTCGTGACCGCTAGGGCGGAGGAGACCGATCGTCTCATCGGGTTGTCTGTCGGTGCTGACGACTATGTGACCAAGCCATTCAGCCCTCGGGAGTTGGTGCTGCGTGTCAAGGCGATTCTCCGGCGTTCGCGTCACGTAGCAAGTCACTCAAATGGTCTGACACGATTCGATGGCATCAGCATCGATCCGGGCACGCGGATCGTGGTGGTGGATGGCGAAGAGCCAGTGTTGACCGCTCTTGAGTTCGACCTCCTGGTAGCGCTTTCCGAGTCACCCGGTTTAGTGCTCTCACGTCGTCAGCTGATCGATCAGGTTTGGGGATGGGATTTCGTTGGAGACGAGAGGGTCGTGGATGTCCACATACGCAACCTTCGAAGCAAACTCGGAGATGATGCAAAGGAACCCCGTTTCATCGCCACTGTCAGAGGCGTGGGCTACAGATTCTTGGCACCGACCCCATGAGCTTGACTAGGAAGCTCGCAACCCGACTCATGGCCGCGAATCTGCTGGTGCTCGCTGCGGGAGGAATTGCCTTCGCAGTCACATTTCGGCTGCTCGCGTCAGAGATCTTCGATGATCGACTTCGCCAAGGCCGAGGGGGACTCGGTGGGCAAGG
>JAMBLH010000166.1 GCA_023336875.1 Actinomycetes bacterium | reverse complement strand
TGACCAGAACATGGACCAGGTTCGCGACACCGTCCGCGACCAGAACATGGACCAGGTTCGCGACACCGTCCGCGACCAGAACATGGACCAGGTTCGCGACACCGTCCACGACCAAAACATGGACCACATGTATGACCGAGATGCAGATCGGACTGACATGCAAAACATGGACCATGAAGGCTCGATGGGCACCGATCAGGGCCACGATCGATGGGGTGGCTGGGACCACTGACCAAGGGACGCTTCCCGGCAGGCAAGATAACCTTTGGGAATGTCCACGCCGCCACCGGACCTTGACGATATCGTCGATGGAATCCGAGAACGCTCAGACGAAGCGTTCTCGGATCTTCATCGTGTGATGGCAGGGCGACTGCTCACGTACGCAAACGGCATGTTGCGCGATCGCCAGGCAGCAGAGGACAGTGTCCAGCAGGCCTTCGTCGAACTCGCGCGAACTGCCGGTTCGCTCCGCGGAGATGGAACATCACTGCGCTCGTGGCTGTATCGGTCGGTTCGCTTTAACTGTCTGGACGAGGTCCGTCGACGAAAGCGTCATCCGGAACTACCTACCGAGGTGCTACCGGACGCTGGATTGCTCGACGATGATCCCGATCTTGGGCTCGACCCTGAATTGGAGGCAGCCCTCGACGAGCTCAGCGAGCAGCAGCGCAGCATCGTGATGCTCAAACATGTACTCGGTTTCTCTGGTGACGAGATCGCATCGATCCTCAATACCAATCGTGCGGCCGTGTACGCATCCGCGGCCAGGGCAGAACGCCGGCTAAAGAAACTTCTCACACCCGTCAAATCGTCGATAGGCGCGGCGTCTCAACGGGTGGAGGATCGACCATGAGTCTCAAGGACCAACAACTCAGCGAGCGGCTCGGAGCCGCATTCGAGATCGAGATGACCGACGAAGTGCGCACCCGTCAGCTCTCTGCGATTTCTGGCGCTCTGTTGGAGCGACCTTCGGAAGTGCTCTCCAGCCCTTCGCTCCTCACACACTGGCGAAGAAGACTTGCTGCGCTCGTCGCTGCCACGGCGATCTTTGCTCCGGCGGCTGTTGCGGTGGCTGCCGAAGGAACCCTGCCCGGTGACGTGTTGTACCCGGTCAAGCAAATAACCGAGGAAGTCCGCTCGGTCGTCGATCCGATGATCATCGCCACCCATCGCATCGACGAGGCCGACCGCATGCACGAAATGGGCTTCCCCCTCGACAAGCTCGAGATAGTTCTCATCAAGGCGGACAATGCTGTGATGAAAGTCGGCGATCCCGAGATGCTGCGATCCCGCTTGGCGGATGTCAGGGAGAGGATGGGCATGGACCACGCTGTCGAGGAGATGTCCGAGAGCGATCTCCAGCGTGACAGATCGCCGATCACAGATCCCCATGACCCGGACGCAGTAACTAACCACGATTCCGGCGACATGATGCGCGATGCGGACACCACGACGGGCGATGAGGGCACTCGGATGGGTGACACAGACTCGACGGATACCCGGTTCGGCACCAACGACTACAAATCCCCGAGCACCTCCGGCACCGATGACGCCGAGACCCAGAGCAGCTCCGACAGTGACGGTGAATCTTCCACCGGTTCGGATACAACGACCGCAACCACGATGATGGACAATACGAGTAGCACGACATGGGATTCCGGCTCAGACTCATCCTCTCACGACAGGGGCGATACCAGCCACGACACGGGTTCCGGAGACGACTGGTCGCCCTAGGTTCGAGAGTTCATGAGCGTCGCCCAGCTCTCTTCTGAGGTACCTTCGTCTGCCACCAATCGACAAGGAAAGCACTTTCGAACGATATTTCGGTTGGGCACAATTCTCCGCTCGTTACCCAGCAAGCGCCATCGTCACGGGATCCCACGCGATCCCGAACACTTCTGTGAACGACCTTGCTACGGCGAGTTCGAGCGCAGCGGATGAGGAGAGACCAATGCCGACCGGCACATCGCTCACAATCACGCAGTCCGAGCCGGCAAGTTCGTGGCCGTGACTGAGCTGATCCGCGATCCGCTCCACGTAACCACGCCACCCATCGTGACAGTCGATCCATCTCGGTTCGTTTCTGATGTTTCACATCGGTGGTGTGTCGAGCCGTCGCTATCTCGAATCATCCGCCGCGTGGGAACGGCTGAATGATCAAGGTAGCCGCAGCCCGGATGTTCTTGCGGGCTGCGATTCACCTCACGACGCTCTCACGATCTGGTTCCATCGGGGTTGTAGAAGCGGCGGCGGGCCCACAAGGCGGCATAGACGAGAGCAATCAGGACGGGCACCTCGATGAGCGGGCCGACAACGGTGGCAAGCGCCTCCCCCGAGACAATGCCGAACACGCCGATCGCGACGGCGATCGCTAGTTCGAAGTTGTTACCGGCAGCCGTGAAAGCCATTGCAGTGTTCTTCTGATATGTGAACCGCATCCTGTAGCCGGTGAAGAACGAGCCGAACCACATTATCCCGAAGTACAGGAGGAGTGGGAGGGCGATGCGCACGACGTCGAACGGCTTCGAGGTAATCGTCTCACCCTGGAGAGCGAACATGACCACGATGGTGAATAACAGTCCGTACAGGGCGATAGGCCCGATCTTTGGGAGGAAGACCGTTTCGTACCACACGACGCCCTTGACGCGCTCCCCCCACACGCGAGTCAGGTAGCCAGCGAGGAGCGGGATGCCGAGGAAGATGAGGACGGTCTTGGCGAT
>JAMBLH010000165.1 GCA_023336875.1 Actinomycetes bacterium | reverse complement strand
TCAGGCCCGATGCGTGTTCCCGTGAGCAACGCCGGATCCTCGTTCGCATAGTCGCCGGCGATGCTGACGGCTCCGAGGCCGACGTCGGTGACGATTGGGCGAACGGACTGTGTGTGGCACTCGGTGCAGCCTTCAGATATGTATAGATTGCGGCCGGCGAGTTGCTGCGAGCCTGGCTCGTAGGTCCTGAATCTATCCGCGGTGATGGTCGTTGCCGTGTCGGCGTTGTCCAGCATCGGTAGGACGGCGGTGAACACGGCAGCTGCGATCCACACAAGGGAGGCTCCCCACGCGAGGCGTTTCCAGGTCACATAGCGGGTGGTTCCCTCGAACTCGAGGTCGTAGCTCACCTGGGCGTCCGGTACCGCAAGATCTCCTTCTGACGTCGCTCCGATTCGGACGAGGTAGACGACCTGTGCCACAACATAGATCGCGAAGAAGATCGCGGACATGAGAAGGAATGGAGCAAGGGACGCCACCGCCACCTCGTATCCGGGCCCATAGTTGTCGAAAATCTGACTTGATGGTCCCGCTATCCAGGAGAAGCCTGTGACGATTCCACCAGTCAGAAGGGAAGCCACCATACCGGTGAGTCCGATCACACTCCATGAGAAGTGGAAGGTCGTACCTGTTGCGCCGCCGCCCCTACGCACGCTGTTCGCAGCGAAGATGGCAAAGGATGCACCCCCAAGGACCAATAGGGCATCAATGCCTGCGGTCCAGGTTGTGTACTGGACTACAACGCTGGTCGCACGCCACACGAGGAGAAGCTTGGCCACTGTTGCAGTTGCGAGGGCAAGGCCAGAGATGACGCCGTAGCGCAGGGTTGCTCTGTCACCAATGCTCTGCACCTGACCCTTAAGAAGAAGGCCAAGGTCTGTCGCGATTGCCATTGTCGGAACCAGCGCACCTATAGCAAAGGCAATCGTGAGCGTCTCATACCAATCCGGGGTTGCTGAATAGATGAGCTGGGAGCCGCCCATGAACGCCCATGTGAGGGCAACGCTCCAGAAGCCGAGTGCTGCGAGAGGGCGAGCCCGTGTGAATTCTGCCCCACTGATCTTGGTGAATGCGAAGTAGAGGAGCCCAATGGCCGTGCTAACGGCAAACAGTTGGTACAGCCCGATGGCAGCGAAGGCTGCCTGGATTGCGCCAGCTGTTCCGTTCATAAGCGGAATCAGTCCGAATAGCGCAGACACGGCCAACCACCATCCGGCCGCCGTGAGGTACCAACCCGCAGGGCCGAGCCGATCGCGTTTCTGTTTGGCAGATGCGGTGACTGCGAAGGTTGCGAAAAGGAAGCCGATTGCAGAGATCGCTCGTGCCCAAACTGGGCCCTCCTGGCCGGGGATCCCAGTCGAGAGGCCCGCTATTACCGCGCCAGCCGAAGCCACTGCGCCGAGAGTGATCAGGACAAGGGCCACCGTTGCCGACAGCCTCGCTTTGAGCGGTTCACGGGTGATCTGCGTGATCGCGAAGTAGGTGAGGCCGATGCCTGCGAGAGGCAGCCAACCGTTGATCAGCAGGATCCTGCCCGCCGGCACGAGACGACCATATGTCGTGTACTGGGAGCCTGATGCGACGTCAGGAAACGCAAGCTGGAATGCGGCCAGAGCCGCGAGTATCAAACCGACAATGAATACCACTGTCGCGATCAGCATGTATCTGCGGGCCATCGGGTTTCCGCTGTCCTGAGCGTCAGACGTCTCTGTCTCGCTCGTTGAAATGTCAGTCGTCACGCTTGCAGCGTCCTCCTGATGAGGTGTGTCCTGAGTCTGCGTTCTCCGCGGCAGAAACTCTAGCCGCACACTGGGCGGCAAGCCTCATTGAGCGGCATTGAATCACAAGAGCGACTTGAATACGCAAGACATCTTCAGTGGCGTACAATATTGTCGCCCTCAAGGAGACCTGTGAGCGAACGAAAGTATCTCATCGCCGGAATCGCGCTCATCGCGATCGGTCTCGTCGTTGCCCTTGGCGGGTCAGTGCTTGTGCATATGACGGAAGCACCTGACGTGGACGATCTCGGAAACGCTCTCTACTCGAACGTCCCTCGTGGATGGGTGCTGGTAACAATCGCTCAGATGATCGCGCTCGGAGGTGTGCTCATGGTGATGGCAGGCATCACTATTGGGTGGATCTGGGACCGCCGGATGACATGGGCACGTGCGATGCTTGGAGCGTTGCTCTTCACCGGCCTGATGTTCATCATCTTCGCCGTCATCCCGAACCAGTTCCTCACGATCAC
>JAMBLH010000164.1 GCA_023336875.1 Actinomycetes bacterium | reverse complement strand
TTGTGGGGCGCCATCTTCGCCTCGGCGGTTGGAAGTATCCTGGCTGCACCGCGCACGATGGAAGCAATGGTCGATGACCGCATCCTCCCCTCCGGTCTGCGTAGACCGTTTCGCCGTATCGAGGGACCAGGCCTCCCGCTCCTCGTGAGCGCTGCCCTTGCACTCGTGGCGGTCGTTTTCGGCGACCTTGACACGATTGCACCCTTGTTGACGATGTTCTTCCTGACTACCTATGGCACCGTGAATCTCGTCGCAGGACTCGAACAGCTGAGCGGTGATCCTTCGTACCGCCCGACACTCAAGGTCCCCTGGTGGATTTCGATTGCAGCGGCGATCGCGTGTTTCTCTGTCATGTTCCTCATCAGCCCCATCGCGCTGATCATCGCTGTCATCTTCGAGGTCGCTGTATACGTGGCCATGCGACGTCGTGCCATGAACGCCCCGTGGGGAGATCTGCGCCGCGGTGCCCTTATGTCCCTCGTCCGCTCGACTGTGATCCGCCTCCAGAACATGCCAGCAGACCCCAGAAACTGGCGGCCCAACATCCTCCTCTTCGCTGGAGATGTCAGACGAAGATCAGATCTGGCAAGGTTTGCTGGGTGGCTCGTCCAGGACCGCGGAATCCTGACCGTCGCAACGCTGCTCACGGGCTCCATCGACGATCTCAAGGACCGCAGGGAGAGCGAGGAGGAAAGGATCGCCGATGATCTCGAGGCGATCGGTGTGATTGGGTTCCCTGAGGTCGACATCGTTGCGAGCTTCGAGAATGGCGCCATCGCTGTTGCGCAATCCAACGGGATTGCTGGTATTGAGTCGAATACCGTGATGTTCGGGTGGCCGGAGAAGACTGACCGCCAGGCCGCAATGCTGCGGATCATCGAGCAGTTGGCGAAACTCGAGAAATCAGCCGTCATTGGACGCGTTGTTCCTCGTGATTGGAACGAGGGGCGGCGCAAGATCCATGTGTGGTGGGGAGGCCTCAAGCAGAACGGTGACATGCTCGTGCTGTTCGCGCATCTGCTTTCCTTGAATCCTGCCTGGCGGAACGCAGAGATCCAGATCAACAGCATCGCAACGAACGAGATGGTCTATGAACAGAGTCGACACTTGCTCCTCACCCTCACGGAAGCAGCTCGAATCGATGCGACGATCAATGTCATCCTGAAGCCGGAGGACACGACGGTGCAGGAGGTCATTCACGAAGGGTCGGTCGATGCCGACGTGGTTCTCCTGGGATTGCGTGGCAACGAGCCAGGGGAGGAGGACGAGTACGCGCGGCGTATGACCTCCATGCTTGACGGTCTCCCCACTGTGCTGTTCGTGCGCAACGCAGGTGAGTTCCGTGGCCAACTGCTTGGCGACACTGTCGAAGAGCATCACGGGCACGTTGTCTAGAATTCACCCCACGCGAATCGATGGAGAGATCTCATGGAAGACCACAGTCCCAGTGCGAAAGAAGTCGCGACGATCGCGGAGGAGGCGTATGTCTATGCCTTTCCGATGCTCATGGGGTATCGCTTCGGGTATGCCACCTACCTAAACCCTGCATTGCCCTCGTACGCTGGCCCTGCGAATCACGGGCCGTACGGCGAAGCAGTCACCCTTGACCACACATTCAGGGATGTAATCACGCCGAACGCAGATACGCCGTACTCGTTTGCGTTGCTGGATCTACGGGCGGGACCGGTCGTGCTCACCGTACCTGAGGTAATCGACCGGTACTACGTCATGCAGTTCGAGGATCTCTTCGGCTACAACGAACTCTTCATCGGAAGCCGAGCGACTGGCACGGCTGCGGGATCGTATCTCCTGATGGGTCCGCGATGGGAAGGCGATGAACCGGAAGCCTTCGAGTTCTCCTTCCGATTCGAGACCGATCTGGTGTTCCTGATAGGGCGCACGCAACTTCTGGGTGCCGACGATCAGCCAGCGCTCGCGGCGATCATGGAGCAGTACCGGATCGAGCCACTC
>JAMBLH010000163.1 GCA_023336875.1 Actinomycetes bacterium | reverse complement strand
TACGCCCCATCGCAGCACACCGCCAGCGATTCACACCAACGCGTCCCAAAACATCGACTTGACACAAAGAGGCTTCGTTATGCGCACCCCGGGAAGTGTCGGGTTCAGTCGGCGGTGGGGTCGTCGTCGATGTCGATTCCTCTAGCCTTCAACATCTCTTTGGGACGAATAGTGATTCCTTCTTCGGGCCATTTCGATACTTGGTCACGTTCCACGTCAGGCGGGTAGTAGAGGTGCGGATCGATCTCCATGTCACGAAGTGAGGCATCCTGTTGGTCGGCACGGGGAATTCTCGGTGTCGGCATCTGCATCTCGTCCGGTAATTCAGTGCCGGGTGGCACCAACCACCGTGGATCGAGCGATGCAATCGCTGCGCCGTCAGGCAGGGCAGCCTCACGATGCCAGATGGCGTCCTTCGTGACATTGAGAACCTGAACGTCTGGCCCAGTGAACATGAACAGTCCACCCCAATGCGCCCTGATCTCCGACATCGCTTCGGACTCGATGGGACCACCGCCAGCAACGTAGTGGCAGATGGCAGCCATCCGGGGTTGCACCTGCTCGAAGAGGTATCCAGCGCCGTAGTAGAGGCTGTGCCACCCATCGATCGTGTACTCGACCATCTCTTGGGACATGCCCATAGTGATCGACTGCAACTGAGGTGTGTCCGCTTGACCCTCGGTTACGAAGACATCAGCGCCTTGCGCATACTCGGCGGTCTTCTCGTCCGGTCGCCCGTCACCTGTCCACACGAACGAGAGGTCGGCTTCTTCCCAGTCGAGGCGGTAGGCCACTGCGCCGTTCTTGCCATGGGAACGAGGCCAACTGCGAATCACAACGCCATCGTGGTCGTACACGATCCCGTTGTCGGCATCCCACGGAAACTCGGTCACGTCGATCTCGTAGCCCTTGGCAATCGGGAAGGCGTCGAAGTTCTCCTCATGCCAAACGAGCATCTCTCTCATGTGCTTGATCATGTGGTTGGTTCCGAGTTCTGGTCTGCTGCCAGATGGGCCGTAGACACGGAGCGGCTCGAACCTGCCCATCCATGCTGTGAACGGGTGCATGTACGGCAGGTCGGCATAGTGATCAACGTGAAGATGTGTGATGAAGATGTCGTTGAACAACGCCGGTGGGACCTGCATCGCCAATGCGTTCTTCAACGCACCGCTCCCCAAGTCGAAAAAGAACCGGCGAGGCTGGGGACCGCCGTTGCCTAGCTCCACCATGATCGATGTACCGGCCTGCAGCCGAGTCGGAGGGAACGGGGTACTTCCAAGGAAACTGATCCTCATCTCGTTCTTGGGCAACACCTCGGTACCGGGGAAGTACACGTTGCGGTTCGAAATCGACATCGGGGGCCGGTAGTAGTCAGGAAGGCTGATACCGCCACCGGGCCTCGAGCCGTACGGGTTATTGGGAGAGGACAACAGAACTCCATTCACAGAGGGTCTCGCCCGAGAATAGTGGCGCAAACGCCACTGCGAAAGGCGAGTATCGAGAGCGCATATCCGGCATTATGTTCGGTTCGCGAGGGGCGTACGGAAAGGCACTCTTGTGAGTCGTCGCGTGGGTCACGCAGTGGTCCCTCGGTCTTCTCTGAAGAGTGATTGGCAAAGGTCAGATCGGTGTCTTCCGCTGGTTCTGGTGGTGCCACCGTGCGAGACTGGTGGCAGTGTTCAGTATTCATGCAACCAAGAAGCTCCTCGACCGGGTGAACCGGCCGGTGCTGCCTGCTGTGTCTGAACCGGCAACAATCCTCGGCAACTGGTATGCCAATGTGTTGTTCTGGAAGCCGCAGGTGGCGTTGCTGGTCAATGAGCGGACGCTGTTGCCTGTGTTGATGCCGCTCGCACCTGCGGCCACGTTGGCGGAACGGTTCCCGGAAGCGCTCCAACGAGTGCTCAAGGCACTCGGGGTTGCTCCAGCATTCATCGAGGTTGAGACTGATGCAATGGCTGATGCTCGGTATGCGAAGACGGCGAGCCGAAGCGTGATTGGGATCATGAACGAGTTCAAATACCTCGCTGAGGTCTATCGGGATTATCGAGGCTTCGATGACCTGGTGGCATTGGCGGTTGAACTGTCGGGAACCCCGTGTGGGCCGCTGTACAAACGCCACGGGAGTCCAGACCGAGAACTCGACGTTCTCGTAGCCTCATGGCCAGAGGTCGGACCGGGCACCAGCGACGCTCTCGCCTGACGAAGCTGTCCCGATGCGATGCCTGTCCACTTGAGCTCAGGCTCTGGTCTCCCTGTCTCGGTTGCGGTAGATTCATGACATGGCTCGGCAAGGTCCAACCGAAGAAGATCGGGACGAAGCGCTCCGACGGGTGTTGTCCGGTCTGGCCGCGGGTGATGACGTATTCGAGATAGCGGTATCGGTGGCTGATCTCCATCCGAAGCACAACACGTTTCCGGGTGAGGTGTTCATGGAGCTTGCCGCCGATGCCCTCGAGATTGCAGACGCGACCCGAACTGAGCCTATCCCGTATGAAGGCTTGCGAGAGACCTACCTGCCTGAATGCGAATTCCGGGGCAAGGACAACCGCAGAATCCAGTATGCGATTCTCACCAGTGCATCGGTGAGGGGAGGATTGGAGCCTGACCTGCTCGACGAGGTGGTCTGGTGGTACGCCGATGACTATTGGCGGTACGCACTGTACGCCGCCGTCGCGCTGATTCGGGCGGGAGCCGATCGCCAAGGCGTCACCGTTGCTCACATGGTTGAGCGACTCGCCGACCGCTCTGGCGTCGCGTTGACTTGACCGCGATCGCTCACGTCGACGTCGATCCCGGTAGATCTCGATCCGGTCTTGGGACACGCTTGGGACACGTCAGGGTGGGAAGTGATGAATAGTGATGCAAACTGATGCGATAGGTTCTGAGCGAAGATCACGAGGAAACCCAGTGTCCGCAAGGCTGTCTGCCGGAGGAGCTGCCTTTTTCGAGTGACCGCGGAAACGCCTGAACCTTCCTCTCAAGGCGGTAGCGTGGGTTCAAATCCCATCGGGGCTACAAACCAGAATCCCTTGCGCTGCAAGGGATTCTGTGCGTTTCGGGCCAAGGATTCGGAGGTCCCAATCCGGGCTTGGGGCACGCATGGGACACATCAGGTTTGGCGAGTACCGATTCTTGGGCTGTAAGGGTGCTGCTTGACAGTTTGACGCTCTCCAGTACAATGATGCATGAATACACGAAAAGCGTGTGTAGCTGCACAATAGGCGGAGATGTCGAATGGCCCGCAAGACAGCATTGAATCTACTCGACCGGCTCACCGCTGCGGGGCAATCAACGTTCTCGACAGCGGAAGCCGTCGAGATCCTTGGACGGTCACCTCAGTCCACCGTCAACCTCCTAAGCAGACTCATCAACGACGGGCTGATCGGGCGGGTGAGTCGTGGTCACTACGCAATCCGGCCCTTCGGGCGACTTGGAACATCCGCAGCCGCCGAGGACACCGCACTCGCAGTCGCTGCCGTGTTCTCTGATCGTCCGCACCGTATCGCATATCGGTCTGCTCTTGCTCATCACGGATTGGTCGTTCGCCCGTCGCGTGTGATCCAGGTCGCGTGCTCCGATCAGGTCCGCGTCGCCGAGTTGGCCGATCGACCTGTCGATGTTGTCCGCGAGCGCTCGGCCACCGTTGCCGTGGGTTCACTGAGCGCTGGATACGGTGCCATTGTTTCCACCCTCGAGCGTGCACTTCTCGATGGTGCTCGTCGCAGCGACCTCATCGGAGGGCTTGGCATTCTGGCCGATGCCCTCGATACAGCGTCAGCGGATCTCGACGTTCAAGAACTGCGCACCCTCGCCAAACAACTCGGTGTGCTGCCAGCGCTTCGGCGTCTCGCATCGCTTGCCCAGATACTGGAACTGGACAACCTCGCCGAAGATCTACTGAGGGGAGTACAAATCCCGTCGACATCGATTCCTGCGGACCCTCGTC
>JAMBLH010000162.1 GCA_023336875.1 Actinomycetes bacterium | reverse complement strand
GCCGAGGTCGAATGGGTGACGTCGCCAGGGCTCGTGGTTCGTGCATCGTTGCACACGGGTTCTGCTGACCTTCGAATGGGGGACTACTACGGCCCAACGGTGAATCGCGCTGCCCGCCTTCGGGCGATCGCCCATGGTGGGCAGACGATCTTGTCCGGGGCCACATATCAGCTGGTTCAGGATCAGTTGCCTGACGGGCTGTCTCTTGTCGACATGGGTGATCATGGCTTGAAGGACTTGACGAGACCCGAGCGTGTGTATCAACTCGACATCGACGATCTCCCCTCGACGTTTCCTCCTCTTCTGTCACTTGGTGCAGTGCCAAATAACCTCCCAATTCAACTCACCGAGTTCATCGGCAGGGAGAGAGAGCTTGAGGATGTGAAGAGACTCGTGGGCGAGAATCGGCTCGTGACAATCCTCGCTTCGGGTGGTTCTGGTAAGTCAAGGCTCGCAATCCAGGCTGCAGCCGAGTTGTCCAGCGCCTTTCCCCACGGTGTGTTCTTTATCGAACTCGCTGGCTTCACCACGGGAGGTGAGATCGTACAGGCCCTGACTGAGGCTCTTGGCCTTGGCTCGGTGACCGACGAAGATCGTCAAACCCAACTGTTGTCGTATCTTGCTGGAAAGCGTCAACTCCTCGTGTTCGACAACTTCGAGCATCTCCGCGGTGAAGCGAAGTTGGTTACGGAAATCTTGCGCGCGGCTCCCGAAGTGAAGATCATCGCGACGTCGCGTGAAAAACTGAATCTCACAGGGGAGGTCGTATTCAGCCTCTCCGGTCTCAATATTTCATGGGATACGTCGAGCGACGCCATCACGACCAGCGCTGTTCGGCTGTTCGTCGATGCCGCGGAGCGGGCGGATCCTTCCTTCGAGCTCACCGATGAGACTCTCGAGCCGCTGGCGTCGATCCTCAGGCTGACTGGTGGGCTGCCGCTGGCAATTATCCTTGCGGCTGCTTGGGTTGACATGCTCCCCGTCGATGAGATTGCTCGGGAGATCGAGAAGAACCTTGACTTTCTCGAGACGGAGATGGGTGACGTGCCAGACAGGCATCGGAGCATCCGCGCTGTGTTCGACTACTCGTGGGCGCTTCTCAGCGATGCAGAGCGCGAGACGTTCACCGCACTCTCAGTGTTCCGTGGCGGATTCGCCCGTGAAGCTGCTCAAAACGTGGCAGACGCCTCCCTGCGAGCGATCGCAAACCTCGCAGCGAAGTCGTTGATCAGTTCCGATCCGTCGACCGGCAGATATGTCACTCACGAGCTGTTGCGTCAGTACGCCGAGGCGCAACTCGAGAGTGATCCCGTGCGCTGCGATGAGGTCAAGAGCGCTCACGCCGGTTACTTTGCGGACGTCATGCAGGATGCACTTGCACTGTTCCCTGTGAGCGAGCAGGTTCGGATGGTCAAGATGGTCGAGGATGACATCGACAACATACGAGCTGCGTGGCACCACTACTGCGGGGCCCGTGACGGCGTCGGCGTGCAACGTATGATGACCACTCTGTACTTCGTGCATGAGCTCCGCGGCTGGTATCCCGCAGGCATCGCCAGCTTCGATGAGGTCCTTGGTGCATTTGCAGAGGCTGTCGACGACGAGTCGGTGATCGCTCGAGAAATGTCTCGAGTAGCACGCAGCGCGTTCGTGACGTTGCGAGGATCACCTGGCCTTGGCGCCGCAGAGGCGACGGTCGCGATGGATAGTTTGCCGGAATCGACGAGCGCAGCGGATCGATGGATCGCGGTTCAGTGTGTCGCGATCAGCATGGCATACGGCGGAGATGTTGAGAATATGATCGCAACACTCGATGAGGCGTTTGACACCTACAGCGGCCTTGACGAGCAACTATGGGTCAGTGGAATCAAGAACTGGCGATCATTCGGCGCAGCACTCGCTGGCGACTTCGAAACTGTTGACCGACTCACTGCTGAAGCTTTGACAGTGTACGAGTCCAAGGACGAGCACTATTTCATGGTCTGGGCGTTGTGGCTGCGGGGCATGCTTGCGGTAGCCGGTGGCCGCTACGAGGAGGCGGTTGAGATGTACACGCGACAGGTTGATCGCGCAACGAGCATTGGATATACCAGGGGTTTGGCGGTTGCCTACGAGGGGCTCGGCGAAGCAAACGAGGCTGCGGGCCTGCTGGACGAGGCTGAGAGCGCTTTCATTCGCAGCGTCAGGGCGGCTGAGCAGATGGGCATGGCCCCGGACATGCTCAATCTCATGATGAAGACAGCACGTGTGAGGGCGGCGATGAACAGAGACACGGATGCCGTTGAGCTGCTGGCTGCCGTGTGTGCCAATCCCATCAGCGAGAAGCAACCATTCACCGAATTGGTGCCGATTCGCGAGAATGCCGCATCGATTCTCGACGAGGTTCGTTCCCGCATTGATAGCGGCGTCTATGACGACGCGTTGGCGAGGGGCGAGTGTGCAGCATTCGACTCAGTTCTCAACGAACTCCTCGGGCGCGGCACGGAGTCAACCTCGCTTCCTGTGTGACTCTCTGCCCTTGGGCTACATTGATGGCGAGCCCTTGACGGGCCGCGGGCGGGGATGTTCGCACAGTTCGTAATAGTTGCCGTCCGGCGCTTTGAAATAGAACCATCCGTGGCCATCGGCGCCTCGTTCTATATCCGTGAGGCCTTCCGTGTCAGCAGTGGCAAGCTCGGCGTGCGCTGCAACAATGTCGTCAACCCAGAGTCCTGCGACCGGTCCCGTGTCGAGTTGATCGTGCTCACTCGAGTCAGGGCCAAAGATTTCGAAGAGATCGCCGTTGCCAGCCGCGAGACGTGTGAAGCCAGGGACATCGGTCGTGATCTCCATGCCCAGATGCTCAGAGAAAAACGCTTTCATTCCTGATCGATCATCCGTGGCTGACCCGATCCAGATGATTCCCTTCACATGCATGGTGCCCTCTTCCGGACGCGTTCAGGCATCAGCTTCCTGTTGTGCAAATGCAACGTGGGCCCATTGTGGTCGATGTGATCGTTTCGTGCGAACGGCCCGTGCTGCGGTTACAGTCGAACACTGCAGTTCCTGTCGTTGGATTGGGGGTTTGAGGTGGCAATTGATTCGGTTGATGATCTGAGGGCGCATCTCGCGCTTGCAACCAAGGTCGAACTTTCAACGATCCCGCCCTACCTGTTCGCGATGTACTCGATCAGGGATAGCGAATGTGATGCGGCGAGGCTCATCGCAAGCGTTGTGGTCGAGGAGATGCTCCATACGTGTCTTACCACGAACCTTCTCCTCGGCATCGGAGGTGATCCCGAATTTGGCTACGGTTCGATACCTGAGTATCCAAGTCTCATGGCTCATCACACGCCAGATCTTCCGCTCGTTCTCGAGCGCTGCAGCCAGGAGCTGGTGAGGGACACGTTCATGGTGATCGAGAGCCCGCGAGCCCCGAATGCGCCGCCTGAGGACGATAATTACGAGACGCTTGGACAGTTCTATGCGGCACTCGAGCAAGCTGTGGACCAACTCGACGGGACGACCAATCTTTTTGCCGATCCCCAGGCTCATCGTCAGCTCTCTGACCCGTCGTACTACTCGCCTGTCAAATTCGACGCCGAGGACAGCGGAGGGCTGATGCTCGTCGATGATCGTGAGAGCGCGGATAGAGCACTTGAGATCATTATCGATCAAGGAGAGGGTCTTAGCGACGAACGATGGGCAGATCCCGATCATCAGGAACTCACGCATTTCTACAAGTTCGAACAGATCGCGAGCGGTGTAAGTCCGATCGGTGAGGTATGGCCCGTCCGAGCAAACCCAAAGACCGCAGATTTTCCCGAGCCGGTCGCGGGCGTGTCGAGACTGTTCAACGCCCTCTACGGATTGATGTTCGTGACCATGCACGACCTGTTCTCAGGCGAGAACGATCAAGATCGAATCATCGGTCGGCTCTACGGTCTGATGTCGGCTTGTATGACTCCAACGGCTAGATATCTTGTTGAACAGCCGATTTCAGATGGGGAGCATGCCGGCCCAACGTTTGAGATCCACCGATTCTCGGGAGACCCGTGGCACGAAGCCGCCGATCTTGCCGATGCCGTTGCATCACAGGACTCAAGTCTTGAGGGAGTACGTTCCATCGTTGCATCTCTTGCTCGGGTGTCCGGCTGATAGCCGTCGCTTGATGTCTTCTCGCTAACCTGCCTCGGTATGCGAATTGTCATCGTTGGTGCGGGCGCGGTCGGATCCTTTCTGGCCGAAAAGTTCTCCTATGAGGGTCAGGACGTCGTTGTCATCGAATCTGATCCGGTTCGCGCCGCTGAGGCGCAATCTGAGATCGACTGTTTGGTCATCAACGGCAACGGAGCATCAGCGGAGACTCTCAAGAGTGCCGGTCTTGCTGATTCGGATCTACTGATCGCGGTGAGCTCATCGGACGCGGTCAACGTACTCGCCTGTGCCGCTGGGACCACGCTGAACATTCCGCGAAAAGTCGCAAGGGTCGAGGATCCACAGCTCAAGGCGGAGGTCGAAGCCCTCGGTGTTGACCTCGTGATCGACCCAGACGAAGCTGCAGCAAGAGAACTTCTCAGCCTCGCGTCGAGTGGCGACATATCCGAGATGATCGAGTTCGCCGATGGCGAGATCGTTCTCATCGGCGCATACGTGAGCCCAACCGCATCGTTCGTCGGTCGAACACTCGCAGATCTCAGGGAGACCGTCGTCTCGTGGGACTGGCTTGTCGTGGCAGTGGTCCGGCACGGCAAGACGATAATCGCGAGAGGCGCAACGACTCTTGAGCCAGGAGATCATGTGTTGATGATGGCGCGAAAGGAGGCGACACAGAATGCCTATGAATGGCTTGGTCTATCGAGTAAACCAGCTGAAAAGGCAATCATCCTCGGAGGCACTCGGCTCGCGAGGCTGACGGCAAAGTTGCTTGCCGACCACGGCATCCATACGACGTTGATCGATTCAGACATGGGTCGTTGTCGGGTTATTGCAGAGAAGCTACGCAATGTCGTCACCGTGTGTGCGGAGCCGAAGGATCCCAAGATCCTGAGAGCAGAGGGAGTCGAAGCGACCGATGTTGTCATGGCTCTGTCGGGATGGGATAGCGAGAACGTCGTAGGAGCGCTAGTCGCTAAGGCACTCGGTGCGCACGAAGTGATCGCGAGGTTCTCGAACACTGACCTCGTTGGGTTGTTGTCCGGCATAGGCATCGATGCAACCGTCAGCTCTCGACTCTCAGCAGCAAACGAGATTCTTCGATTCGTGCGGCGAGGGGTGATCCACTCCGTCGTGACGTTCACCGACTCAGATGCTGAAGCGATAGAACTCGAAGTGGGCCCGAAGAGCCCAGCCATTGGTAAGACCCTTGCGGACCTCCGGCTGCCGCATTCGCTCATTATCGGCGGAGTTCAGCGGGGATCCAAGGCGTTCGTCCCTCGGGGGAACACGACCATCGAAGTCGGCGATCATCTGATCATGATCGCTCTGCCGGAGGCGATTGCCACTGCAGAGAAGCTGTCCGGCTGACTAGTGCCCTGTCCACAAACCTTTGCGCTGGTCTGTCGTCCAGGAACGCAGCTCGCGCCCCTGGCTCGACATCGACACGTCGAACGTTCGTGGACAGGGCACTAGATGTCGTGGCGTCATCTCCTCCATGTTGTCGGAGCGGTCCTTGGGGCGATCGGACTCTCGATGCTCGCAGCCCCAGTGGTCTCGGCGATGTATCAGGAGTGGTCCGACATTCCCGGAATGGTGCTTGCCGCGGTAATCACTGTCGTTGTCGGCTTCAGTCTCTGGCGCGTATTCGATCGACCAGGTGAGCTTTCAACAAGAGAGGGATTTGCCGCCGTTGGGCTCGCGTGGATCGCTCTCTCGCTGTTCGGTGCGCTTCCCTACCTCCTGACCGGTGCGATCGGCAACGTGACTGATGCAGTCTTCGAGGCATCGGCAGGATTCACCACAACGGGTGCCTCTGTCATCCCCGACCCTGGCGCAATGACACACGGAATACTGTTCTGGCGCTCTCTGACCCAGTGGATCGGTGGCATGGGAATCATCGTGCTTTCGATCGCCATTCTCCCTCTGCTTGGCATGGGAGCCCATCAGCTGGCAAGAGCAGAGTCGCCCGGTCCCATGCCTGACAGGCTTACTCCGCGGTTCAAGGAGACGGCGAAGCGTCTGTGGCTTGTCTATCTGGCTCTCACATTTGTCGAGATCGCGCTCCTGTGGGTCGGGGACATGACGTTCTTCGAAGCGGTCAACCACTCACTCACAACCATGTCCACCGGTGGATTCAGCACGAATGTGGGTTCCCTCGGAGCGTTCTCTGTGTATTCCCAGTGGATTGTGATCGTGTTCATGACACTTGCAGGGATGTCATTCGCTCTCCACTACAAGGTTGTTCGACGGGATTGGAAGGCGTATTTAAGGTCGGTCGAGTTGCGGGTCTATCTCTCGATAGTTGCGGGCGCCGCAGTTCTGATGGCTATTGCGACGTGGGGTGGCTCGGTCACGGAGACTGTTCGCAACTCCGTGTTCACATCGCTCACGATCGTGACAACCACAGGCTTCGCCACCGTTGATTTCGGAGCTTGGGTCCCTGCACTTGGGATAATGATCGTTGGCCTTATGTTTGTCGGTGGCATGGCAGGATCAACTGCTGGAGCGATAAAGACCGATCGGCTCAGCATCCTATACGAGGCCTCCCGCACCGACGTTCGGCGTCTTATCCATCCGCGCGGGGTATTCGTCACCAGAGTCGGGAGGACTGCTGTTCCAGATCTCGTGGTCGAGACCGTCCAAACCTTCTTTCTCCTCTACATGTTCGCCTTCATGACGGGGACCTTCGTCATGGCGATTCTCGTATCGTTGTCCGGGGCGGGCACCGACGTGGTGACGATCGTGAGCAGTGTGGCTACTTCTCTGGGCAATGTCGGACCGGGTCTTGGAGAGGTCGGTCCAACCGGCAATTTCCTTGGGATTCCCTGGGCCGCCAAGTGGCTTCTTGCGTCGCTGATGATCGTCGGACGACTTGAGATACTACCGATCCTGATCCTGTTCAATAGAGAGGTGTGGAGGAGATGATCGACTCCTCTCAGATTCGAACTGTCACCCTGATACGACACGCGGAAACCAATGCCAATAGCGTCGGTCGTTGGCAGGGCAATGCTGATTCCGGGATCTCGCCGAAGGGTGAGGAGCAACTTTTGGCATTGGCCGGCCGGCAGAACGGTTCGGGAAGCGACCTGTTGGTTGCATCGGATCTTCCCAGGACCATGCGAACTGCTTCGGTTCTTGGCGATCCTGAACCGATGCCTTCATGGCGGGAGTTCGGGGTTGGTGAGTGGGAGGGACTGACTTCGGTTGAGATCACGCAGAAGTATCCGGGTCAGATGGAGGCCTTCCTCGCAGGTGAGAACATCGCGCCAGGGGGTGGTGAGCGTATGTCCGATTTTGGGGACAGAGTCGTCGGAGCCTTCAAGGGTCTCGTGGCATCCCTCGACGAGGGCCAATCAGCAACAGTTGTGACCCACGGCGGAGTGATCTGGGCGATCATGGGTTACATCCTTGGGCGGAGTGACGGCCCGTTGAAACTGATTCCGTCCCATAACACCGCGTCGACCGTGATCCGCATCGATTCCGACGCGGATGCACAGATCAATGTGTTCAACGACGCGACCCATCTCTCGGCTGTACCGAGACAGTTCGGGCCCCAGGGCACCGCTGTCTCCCTCATCCGTCATGGGCAGTCGGAGGGGAATGTGGCCGGTCGATGGCAGGGACGCACCGATAGCCCTCTCACCCCTCTCGGTCGCAGACAGGTTGCATCAGCGGCACTCACCGTGCCGTCGGTAGAGGCCTTGTTCACGTCTCCTCTTGGGCGAACAGTTGAGACAGCCTCGATTCTTGGCGCTGCCGCTGGGCTCTCACCGGCGGATAGCGAGGGTCTGGTTGAGATGGCATTCGGCAATTGGGAGAACATGACGATCGAAGAAGCCATTGCCAACGACCCCGAGCTATTCGAGTCGATCTTTACCGAGGATCAGGACAAGCCCAGGGGCAGAGACGGAGAGACGTTCGCGGAGGCGGGTGAGAGATTGCGTGCGACCGTTGCATCATTGGCTGAGACTTCCGATCTTGACCACATTGGAGTGGTCTCCCATGGTGCAGCGATCCGTGCGTATATTTCGAGTGTTGTTGGGCTCGACTTCGCCGCACGAAACCGTCTTCCGATTCCCCGAAACTCATCGATGTCCCAGATACGTCAGACCCCCGCTGGGCCCGTGCTTGCCGCCTACAACGTGGCGCCACATCTGGACGACTAATGCGATTGCTCGTCGTCACGAACGATTATCCACCGAAACCAGGTGGTATCCAGATGTACCTCAAGAATCTCGTCGAGGCGTATCCGGATGCAGTTCACGTGGTCGCTCCGCACGATCCGGACGCAGCGCAACAGGAGCCTGGTGTGAGTCGCGGTTCGGCGGCGTACATGCTTCCGACCCGTACAACGGCCCGCACGATCGCCGCGGCTGCGGAGGACTTCGAACCAGACGCAGTGCTCTTCGGTGCGCCCCACCCGCTTCTCTTCCTCGGTAACGTCCTCAGGAGGGGGTTTGACGTACCAATCGGTGTACTGAGCCATGGTGCGGAGATCACGATCCCTGGGGCGCTCCCCGGCGTACGACAACTTCTTAGGCGCGATCTCGCATCGGCGGACGTTCGGTTCGCCGTCAGCCGGTACACGGCACGGAGTGTGCAGCGGATATCGGGGAGTCCGGTGGAATTCCTCGGTGCTGGCGTCGATATCGAAACGTTCCGACTGCCTGCAGTTCCGCCAGCCAACGATCCGCCCGTCGTTGGCTGTGTGAGCCGCTTTGTACCACGCAAGGGCCAGGATCGTCTCATCGAAGCCGCCGCAAGACTCGAGCGGGATGTCGAACTTCTCTTCGTCGGCAAGGGCAGAACTGAACGTGAGCTCAGGAGGAAGGCGGAGAATCTTGGCGTACGGACCCGCTTCGAGGTTGATGTGCCTTGGTCCAAACTCCCTGGCCTCTACCAACAGATGGACGTGTTCTGCATGCCGACCAGGTCGCGGTGGGCAGGACTCGAGGTCGAGGGTCTCGGTCTGGTGTTCCTGGAGGCCGCAGCATCGGGCGTCCCTGTGCTCGTAGGCGATTCGGGGGGTGCACCCGAAACCGTGCTTCCTGGTGAAACGGGCTTCGTTGTTTCGGACGTCGATTCGATCAGGGAGGGCCTCGAGATACTGCTTGACGACCCCGTAGAGGCCAGGCAGATGGGCCACCGAGGGAGGCGGCTCGTCGAGACCGAATTCACGTGGGCACGCGTTGTCGAACGACTGTATGAGGGATTTGCACCGTTCTTGGGCTAGGTTCTACGCCGTTACCACTCTTGACACGAATGGATGACTCACGTATTTGTAGATCACGAATCGTTGGAATCAGGAAGTCATGACAAAGAAGCTCGTCATAGTCGAGTCGCCGGCCAAGGCGAAGACCATCAACAAGTATTTGGGAGATGACTTCATCGTGGAGTCGTCGATCGGGCATATCCGCGACATTCCAGCGCGCGCTGCGGATCTGCCCGAGAAGAAGCGCGAGCTCTGGAAGACCACGCGTTTCGGAATCGATATCGACAATGACTTCACTCCGATCTATGTGGTCACGGATTCGTCGAAGAAACAGGTGCGGCTTCTCAAGAAACATCTCAAGGAAGCAGATGAGCTTTACCTCGCCACGGATGAGGATCGCGAGGGCGAGGCCATTGCCTGGCACCTGCTCGAAGAGCTCAAGCCAAAGATCCCTGTGCACCGGATGGTGTTCCACGAGATAACGGAGCGAGCGATCCACGAGGCAGCAGCGAACCCGAGAGACATCAACATGCCCCTTGTCCAGGCCCAGGAAACACGAAGAATTCTTGATCGGCTCTTCGGCTACGAGGTGTCGCCTGTGCTGTGGAGGCGAGTCCAGAGGGGACTCTCGGCTGGCCGAGTGCAATCACCGGCTACGCGGATCATCGTTGAACGTGAACGGGAGCGAATTGCGTTCACCAGAGCGAGCTACTCAGGTCTCAAAGCCGTCCTGGCGGTTGCCGAGGACGAGTTCCCTGCATCCCTCAGGTCTGTTGACGGTGCCCGGGTTGCGGAGGGATCGGATTTCGGTCCGGACGGGGAGCTGGCCAAGGACCGTCTGCTGCTGTCACCACAGGATGCAATCGATCTGGCTACCGGTCTCTCGGGTGCCGGGTTCAAGGTCGCTGATGTGAAGCGCAAGCCATATACGCGTCGACCATATGCGCCATTCCGCACATCGACCCTTCAACAGGAAGCTGGTCACAAGCTCCGATTCGGTGCCCGTAGGACGATGAGTGCGGCCCAGCGTTTGTATGAAGGGGGCTTCATAACGTACATGCGCACGGACTCGACGGATATTTCGGCATCAGCACTCGAAGCGGCGCGCTCGCTGGTCGCGGAACGGTATGGCTCGACCTTTCTTCCTGAGAAGCCTCGGTACTACGGCAAGAAGGCAAAAGGTGCCCAGGAGGCACATGAAGCGATTCGGCCCGCAGGTGAGCAGTTTCAGGACATCGATGTCATCGCAGCCGAGTTCGGCCCGACCTCAGACGAGACCAAGGTCTATGAACTCGTCTGGATGAGAACAGTCGCATCCCAGATGAAGGATGCAAAGGGTGAGAGTGTGATCGTCCAGATCGAGGCTGACGCGCTTGATAGCAGGACATGTCGGTTCCAGGCATCGGGGCGCACGATCACTTTCCCTGGATTCATGCGGGCCTATGTCGAGGGGAGCGACGACCCAGATGCGGCCCTTGATGACAAGGAGACGTTGCTGCCCGCCATGGAGGAGGGTGAGGAGGTACGCCCGATCGAGCTCACACCAACAGATCACGAGACGAAGCCGCCAGCTCGATTTACCGAAGCATCGTTGATCAAGCGCCTGGAGGAACTCGGGATAGGTCGACCGTCCACGTATGCGTCGATCATCGCAACGATCCTCGATCGCGAGTATGCGAGGAAGTCAGGGTCCGCCCTCATTCCAACGTGGCGTGCGTTCAGTGTCGTTGGCCTTCTCGAGCAGTACTTCAGCGACTACGTGAACTATGACTTCACTGCACGCATGGAGGCCGACCTCGACCGTATTGCGGCGGGTGATGCCGACAGGGTGCCGTACCTCGACGCTTTCTACAACGGGAACGGGTCCCCAGGACTCAAGAGCCTTGTTGGCGAGGACGTGCTCGAGCGGATCGATCCAAAGGCTGTCAACTCGTTTCCGATCGGAATAGGTGAGGACGGCGAACCGATCGTTGCGAGGGCAGGCCAGTACGGACCGTATCTTGCTCACGGAGAGCGCAGGGCGTCGATTCCTCCCGACATTGCGCCAGACGAGCTAACCCTTGAGCGTGCACTTGAGATCCTCGATGCGCCAAGCGGAAATCGCACGCTGGGAATTGACCCCGAGTCAGGACTCGACGTCCTGGCAATGGCTGGGCGGTTCGGACCGTACATCCAACTTGGGGAGCGGGACCCTGACTCCAAGGAGAAGCCTCGTACGGCTTCGCTGTTCAAAACGATGTCGCTCGACGACGTCACGCTCGAGGACGCCCTCCAACTTCTGACGATTCCAAGGGTGGTTGCGGATCATCCCGACGATGGCAACCCGATAGAGGCACTCAACGGTAGGTATGGGCCCTACATCAAGTGGGGCAAGGAGAGCCGCTCGCTCGAGACCGAGGACCAGCTGTTCACCGTCGATCTTGATGAGGCGCTTGCGCTCCTTGCAAAGCCGCGGCAGCGTCGAGGAGCGAAACCGCCGCTCAAGGAACTCGGTGCGGATCCCGTGACGGGCTCAGAGATCGTTATCAAGGACGGTCGCTTCGGCCTCTACATGACCGACGGTACGACGAACGTCTCGTTTCGCAAGACCGAGAGTCTCGAGAACATCACGTTGGAGCACGCATCCGACCGCCTTGCTGAGAAGCGTGCCAAGGGCCCAGCGAAGAAGAAATGACATGCCCCTGGTGCCAGGACCCATGTGCAGGGAACCTGTCAAACTACTGCCATGAGTGACACGTCTCGATTCTCGGGAGCCCGATACATTGCTTTCGAAGGCGTTGAAGGTGCTGGTAAATCCACGATCGCTGATCGAATCGCTGAATACTTGAAATCCCAGGGCGAGGTCGTCGTCTCGGTACGCGAGCCAGGAGGCACAGAGGCGGGGGAGAAGATCAGAGCCGTACTGCTGACGATGGATCATGACGTTGCGCCTCGATCCGAAGCCGCATTGTTCGCTGCATCGCGAGCACAATTGATTGCGGAGACCGTATCACCCGCACTCGCTCGAGGTGCATGGGTGCTGTCGGATCGCACAGCGTATTCGTCGTTGGCCTATCAGGCAGGTGGGCGTGGCCTGCCCCTCGATGAGGTCTGGACGCTCAACGATATTGCGCTCGGGGGCATCTGGCCTGACGTGGTGGTGCTGTTGCGCCTTGAGCCTGACGAGGGTCTATCCAGGCAACGCGATGGTGACCGTATCGGGAATGAAGGTGTTGAGTTCCACTCGAAGGTTGCCGCAGCCTTTGATGACCTCGCAGCGGCGGAACCCGACCGCTTCGTCGTAGTCGATGCGTCCATGCCAGTCGACGATGTAGTCGGAGCTGTCGTTGCCGAACTCGGGTTGGCAACGTGACACTGTTCGCCGATCTCGTTGGGCACGGTGCTGTGCTCGAGTTGCTTACCGCGGAGTTGGAGACACCAGCTCAGGCATATCTGTTCGTCGGCCCGTCAAATGT
>JAMBLH010000161.1 GCA_023336875.1 Actinomycetes bacterium | reverse complement strand
GCAACATCCTCGACAAACTCGGGTTGCATTCGCGTAATGAGGCCGTGCTCTACGCGATCAGAGAGAACATGATCACGCTCTAGGAGACTGCTGACTACTGCATGTCGGCCAGCTCGACGACCTTGCATCACCACTCGCAGTGATCGACCTCCTCATCTCCAAGATGCGTCTTCAACATAAGCACATAGCTCCGTAGTATCCATGTCACATGTCCATCTTCAGCAAAGCACTTCGTATGGGAGAGGGCAAGCGTCTCAGGGAGCTTGAGCAGCTTGCCGTTGCCGTGAACGCTCTTGAACCCGAGGTCGAGAAACTCTCCGATGAGGAACTCGCGGCGCGAACGCCCTGGTTCAGGGAACGTCTTGCTGCCGGAGAGACGCTCGATGACATCGAAGCTGAGGCATACGCGACCGTCCGCGAGGCAGCGAAACGAGTTCTTGGCCAACGGCACTACGACGTCCAGGTGATCGGTGGCGGCGCACTGCACAGAGGAATGATCGCCGAGATGAAGACCGGCGAGGGTAAAACGCTTGCAAGCACCATGCCTGCGTATCTCAATGCCCTCGGAGGCGGCGGTGTGCACATCGTGACCGTCAACGATTATCTCGCCAGTCGTGATGCGGACTGGATGGGGAATATTCATCGATTCCTGGGTCTTGAAGTCGGCACCGTCCAGGCTTGGATGACTCCTGAGGAGCGCAGACCGGCCTACGAGGCTGACATCACCCACGGAACCAACAATGAGTTCGGCTTTGACTATCTGCGAGACAACATGACGATGACGCCCGAACATATGGTGCAGAGGGGCCACGCCTTCGGGATCGTTGATGAAGTTGACTCGATCCTGGTCGATGAAGCCAGAACACCTCTCATCATCTCTGGACGGGTCGGCGAAACGGGCAAGTGGTATACAGAATTTGCACGCATCGCGTCGAGGCTTCGGATCGATGACCACTACGAGGTCGATGAGAAGAAGCGTCAGGTGATCACCACCGAGGAGGGCGTTACCCGCGTGGAGGAGATCCTTGACGTCGAGAACATGTACGACTTTGCGAATGTCGACTTTATCCATCATCTCGATGTAGCTCTCAAGGCAAAAACGCTGTATCAGAAGGATGTCGACTACATGGTCCGTGGGGGAGAGGTCATGATCGTCGATGAGTTCACGGGCCGAGTTCTCGAGGGCCGGCGATATTCAGAGGGTCTCCATCAGGCGATCGAGGCCAAAGAAGGCGTCAAGATCAAAGAGGAGAACCAGACCCTCGCAACGATCACGCTCCAGAACTACTTCAGGATGTACGAGAAGCTCTCAGGGATGACGGGTACAGCCATCACCGAGGAGGGCGAGTTCGTCGAGATCTACGGCCTCGAGGTCGCGGTGATCCCGCCCAATCGCCCGATTGCCAGGCTGGATGAGGGTGACGTCGTGTACATCGACGAGGATCACAAGTTTGCTGCGCTTGCCGACGACATCGAGGAGCGTTTCAAGTCTGGCCAGCCTGTGCTGGTGGGAACGACGTCCATCGAGAAGTCGGAGCTGGTAGCGGACACGCTGAAGCGAAGAGGAATCGCCTTCGAGGTGCTCAACGCGAAGCAGCACGAACGTGAGGCGCACATCGTCGCGCAGGCAGGCATGCCCGGCGCCATCACGGTTGCAACGAACATGGCTGGACGTGGTGTCGACATCCAGCTTGGCGGAAACCCAGAGGAGCTCGCCAAGGACGCAATGCGGCAGAAGGATATGTCTCCAGATGATCCGGAGTACGACGAGGCCTTAGCGGCGTTGGTGGCCGAATTCACGGAACGGACGGCTGCCGACAAGCAGCGTGTGATAGATGCTGGGGGCCTCTATGTGCTCGGTACAGAGCGTCATGAGTCGAGACGCATCGACAATCAGCTCCGTGGGCGGTCAGGACGGCAGGGCGATCCAGGGGAGAGCCGATTCTATCTCTCGCTACAGGATGACCTCATGCGCCGCTTTGCAAACGAACGCGTCGCTTCGATCATGTCGAAGCTCAAGATCCCACCAGATGTGCCCATTGAGGCGAAGATGGTTTCGAAGTCGATCGAGCGAGCACAGACCCAGGTCGAGTCGCAGAACTTCGAGATCCGAAAGAACGTGCTCAAGTACGACGAGGTGATGAACACTCAGCGCAGGATCATCTACGAATGGCGGAACCAGATCCTCCATGGCGACCACACCGAGGACCTTATCGCAGAATGGCGCGACGAGGTCGTCGAGGACGTCGTTCGCGAGATGACCGATGGGAGTGACCCGTCCGAGTGGGACTGGCAGGAGCTGGCCGTTCACATGAATGAGCTGTATCCAACACAGATCGGGCCGGAGCATTTCGAGGACGCGAAGGATCTCATCGCTGAGGAGGTCGTGGATGCGTTCGTTGCCGAGTCAGCGGATGCGTACGAAGCGCGTGAAGATGAGCTGACGGAGCCGTTGATGCGATCACTAGAGCGCACGGTTGTGCTGTCCGTCATCGACAACAAGTGGCGGGAGCACCTGGCAGAGATGGACTATCTCCGTTCAGGAATTGGGCTCAGGGCGATGGGTCAGAGGGACCCTCTTGTGGAGTACCAAAGGGAGGGCTTCACTTTCTTTGAGGATCTCGTGCATACGACGAAGGCTGATTCGATTCGGTACATGTTCCATGTCGAGGTCGCTCGGCGCGAGGAGCAGCCAAAGGCCCAGAGCATCACAACCTCCAGTGCAAAGGGCGATGGCACAACCCAGCGTCAAGTCAAGCGCGATGGCGATAAGATCGGGCGCAACGAGTCGTGCCCGTGCGGATCAGGCAAGAAATACAAACGGTGCCATGGCGCCCCGGGAGCAGAGCCTCTTCCCGCATAGAGACTGAGAGTGGGTCATGGGAGATTTCAGCGCAATCAGAGACGCATCCAAGGGGCTTACGGGAGCTGTGATTCTCAAGCGGTCGGT
>JAMBLH010000160.1 GCA_023336875.1 Actinomycetes bacterium | reverse complement strand
GCCATCGAGTAGAACTCATCGTTCGGCCGGAAGCTGGCGAAGTTGGCGAGCCGGTTCGAGAAGCCAAAGAGGCCAACGATCGAGGCGACGTCCCACACATCGTCCTCATCCAGGCCGAACTGATAGAGCGCCTCTGAATCTTCATCCGTCAGCTCATCGGAGTGATTCGACACCTTCATGGCAAAGTCAAGAATCGCCATCTCGCGTGGAGTGATGTCAGCCTTGCGGTAGTTCGTGGCCACCTGATCCGCGATGAGTTCATTCTTCGCCCTGATTCGGAGGATTGCTCCATGGGCAACGACACAGTACTGGCAGTTGTTGTCAGCCGATGTTGCAACGACGATCATTTCGCGGTCCGCCTTTGTCAGCTCTGTGCTCTTGTCCATGAGAGCATCGTGATAGGCGAAGAACGCACGAAATTCCGCAGGGCGGTGAGCCAACCCAAGGAACACGTTGGGAATGAACCCCGCCTTCTCCTGTACGGCGAGAATCGCGTCACGGATGTCCTCTGGCAGTTCGTCCAGCTCAGGGATCGGGTAGCGACTGATTGGGTGGTCCGTCATGGCGTGTACTCCTGCAGAGTGGATCGTTTGCCCCGACGGTAGCGCGACAGGGGCGACCGATCCCAGCAGCTACTGGATTGGAAGCAGACGTGAATCCGCCAGGGCCGCGGTTCGATGACCGGCGCCAGCTGTATAGCCGGGACTCTGTGTCATTGAAATAAACGCAGCGAGGTCTGGGTACCGGACGAGGAGCACGCTGTCCCATTGAGCCTCCTCCGGGCCAATCAGGAGCGGGCCACCCGTTCCGACAAAGAGGACTTCGCCACCGACGTCGGCAAGGAGAGGGAGCGTGTGGCCGGAGTAGATCTCGTATGCCTGCTGTCCCGAGATCGGTTCGTCCGGTGCGAGGTCTGGATAATCGCTGTAGTCAGCGATCTCTCGAAACCGGATGAGATTCAGCATGGTGACGGGTCCATCGATATTGCGAGCAACAAGCGCTGCTATCGATTCCGGAGTGGGTGAGATGAACATGCATCCACGATAGCGCCCGATCGCCGCCGAAGGACGCTGTGAGCAACTGGCACCACCCTGATAACCTTGCCGCTATCTGGAGAGGTGGCCGAGTGGCCGAAGGCGCTCGCCTGCTAAGCGAGTAGGGGGTTAATGCTCCCTCGAGGGTTCAAATCCCTCCCTCTCCGCCAGAGGAAGGGACCCTTCGGGGTCCTTTCCCGTTCTTCGGTTGTGACAGTACGGTACGGATCAGCTCTCGGACCACTCGCGGACGATGCGGTCGAGCGTTGGCAGCGTGACGAGACCCGAGCCGAGGACGGCGTCGTGGAACCCTTTGATGTCAAATCGGTCGCCCATGAGTGCCTCGGCGTCCGCGCGCATTCTCTGGATCTCGAGCCTTCCGATCATGTATGAGACTGCTTGGCCTGGCATGGAGAGATAGCGATCGATCTCCTCGACTATCGCGTGCATGGTCATTGGTGAGTTCGCAGCCATGTAGTCGATGCCACGCTCGCGGGACCAACCAAGTGCATGCATACCGGTATCGACAACAAGGCGACAGGCGCGCATCGAATCTAACTTCAGCATTCCGATTCGATCGAGCTCTGATCCGTACAGACCCATTTCATCGGCAAGACGTTCCGTGTACAGTCCCCAACCCTCGCCGTATGCCGAAATGAACGCGTGGCGTTGGAATGCAGGGATGGAGTCACCGAGTTCCTGTGCAATGGCGATCTGGAGATGATGGCCAGGGATACCTTCGTGAAACGCCGTTGCTTCGATCTCGAACGTTCCCCACGACGTGGGGTCCGCCGTGTTCATGAAGAAGGTGCCTTCGCGCGATCCGTCCTCAGCCGGCGGGAAGTAATAGGCGACCGCACCGCCCTTGGTTTCCTGAACGAAACAGTCCGATTGTGGCAGGCGTCCGAACCAGTTGCCCATCTCAGATTTTGCCTTTGCGAATGCTGCTTCCGAGGCCGCCACGACACCTTCACCCGTTGTGTGATGGAGTGATGGATCGTCACGCAGCGCGGCGAAGATGTCTTCCAGTGATGTGGTGCCAACAACAGGGCCAGCGATCTCCACGTACTCCCTAGCGAGTTTGTCAATCTGCTCGAGACCAATGTGATGAATCTCATCGGCCTGCATTGAGAGTGTCGTGTACTTATCGACGAGGCGCGAGTACACGAGGTCGCCGTCATTGAGCGCGAACAGACCCGCTTCGGCGTTTGTTCTGGCAACTGGTCCCACTTCGTCTTTGACAACGCTGCGATAGCGCTCCAAGGCGGGTTTCACCGTATCGGTGACGATTGCGGCGGCCTGTTGAGACCACGCGTCCCTCTCCTCATCGGAGAACGAGCCTGGTAGTTGGATCGCCAGATAAGGGGAATCCTCCACCGATTCCTCAAGCATTGCATCGAGGGTCTCCACCGTCCTGGTGACGGCGAATTCGGCATTCACGCGCCCATTTGCCACACCCTCCTGAAGTCGCTCGGAAGATTGGTCCATATGCCGGGCAAACGCGACGTACTTGTCAAGCATCTTCTCCGCGTGTTCCGAAGTTTCGACGGTCATCTGGGGGAAGACGAGCTGGGGCGTCAGGTGTGGCCCGAAGATGGGATCGATACCGAACTCAGCCTGGCGCATCTCGGAGACGGAGGCACTCGATTCGGCTTCGTAGATGAGTGTCTCGAGCGTGGTCATGTCTGACGATGACAGCTCGGACTCGTCGATCTCGCGTGCTCGCTGCGCAAAGGAGCGCCTTGCGGCTATGTCTGCGTCCTCCGCATCGCGGCTGGCATCCTCGAACTGGTCGATATATCGATAGTCGCCAAGCATGTGCGCGAAGGTTGGCTCGGCTTTGAGGCTGTATTCAGAATACTCCTCGGCAAGTGCGCTGAGTTCGTCGTTCACTGTGTCTCCTGTCCAAACGGCTTTCTGTTGTGCTTCGAGACCACTACCTTATTGCTACCAAGCGCCCGTAGCTCAATTTGGATAGAGCGTCTGACTACGGATCAGAAGGTTGGGGGTTCGAGTCCCTCCGGGCGTGC
>JAMBLH010000159.1 GCA_023336875.1 Actinomycetes bacterium | reverse complement strand
TCGAAGTGTCACTACAAACTCGTGCAGCAAGCCGAAGGGGCGAACTGGAACAGTTCGTACGTCGCACAAACCCGAAGACGAAGCTCAGGCATTTGGGCCGGAGCGTGGCCACGCTGTCATCAACGGCATTTCATGAGATGCGCCTGCCGGTCGAGGAGCTTCTTGGTCGCATGAATACTGAACACCGCCACCAGTCTCGCACCGAAGCAAAGCCAGAGCCAGCGCACGACACCAATCGCTCTGCAGCAGCAATCGAGGGGTCACGGCACACTCAGCCGGTTATGGGCGGTTCGCGATTGAGTTTCGCCCAGAGGGTGACGGTGCATAACGCCGGTTCCAGAGCGCATCTTGAGTACGCCGTCAGCATCGCGTGACGGGCGTTATGAGCAGGGTCGTGAAGCTGATCGAGCCGAGCAGGGGCAAGCTGGTGGTGGTGTATTACGCCAGAGCCGAGTGCCGTTCGTCTGCTACTCCCCGCACACGGTGAGGCCATACTCGCGGGCTCGAATGTCCAAATCGGAAAAAGCCGTCGCCACCACTCGCAGACCGGCGTGGCCCTGGTCTTCGCTTGAAGTCAGTTGCGCGATGGCGGCCAGGTCACCTGCGGCGGCGGCTGCGGCCAATTGGGGAATTGCACGCAGCACTATGTGCGGCTTGGTCGAAGCGGAGCTAGCCGGTCTCTCCTAGCGGTCTTCGATGCGTCGGTCCATTGACATCGGGCCTCCGTGCTCCGCTATCGAAGCGAACACAGCCGAACCACCGAACCGATATTCTCCATATGAGCGTTCGGCCTGTTTCTCAAACCCAAGTTTCCTGAAGATGTGCTGCGATGTGGGATTGGTTGCCTCGGTAACTGCGGATGTGTATCCCTTGGCGGCTCCATTTCGTAGGCACGCTGCAACAAGCTCCCGTCCTATGCCCCGTCGGGTGAACCGCTCGGCAACGCCCAAGAGGAACAAGTGCAAGTACTGGCCGGATAGGATCGTCCTTCCGTCTCGGTAGTCCGTGTCGATCTGACTGAGAAGATCGAATATGGGGTCTAACTTCTCAGACACGCCCTCGATGCCTTGGGGTGGCGGCGCTGCCGCATCGTCCGTTAGCAGCGCTCCTGCTATCTGACCCGTCCCACGATCTCGTGCAATGATCGTCAACCCATCCGCTCCAGCTCCTGGAAGCCACAATGTGACGAACGCTTCAAACTCGTCGGGCGTGAGACCAACGGCGATCGCGGGCGGATCATGGGTCGTGAAGCTCTCGGCGAGCAGTCGACCAATCTCGGGTGTGTCGTCAGGTAGGCAAACCCGGTACTCGATGCCCGAGATCTCATGCAGTAGTGGATTGTTGTTCATGCTGACACCGATCTTCGATGAGGAACGTGACGTGCAATCCTAGAACTAGCAAGCTGCGAATCCTGACCGTCACCACTGGCATTACGTTCGTCGGCCAGCCAAGCCGTGACACTGCTTGTACTTGAGACCTGACCCGCAGGGACATCGCTCATTGCCCAGAGTGTCAAGAACCTCCAACCCGCCGCCACCGACCAGAAGCCAGCCTCCAGGAACACCCGATGGTGACACGGGGATCCCTTGTGCAACAACGGTTTCCTGCGGTCTCACACTCTGGTAACACTCTGGCGAGAGGGCTCGCCGTCCACCTGGACCAACACGCCACCGGACGCACCGACCGGGTCTTCACCGCACCCCAGGGAGGACCGCTCCGATGGCGCGGCTTCAGGAAACGATTCTGGCACCCCGCCGTGGCAGCATCCGTCGGACAACCCATGCGCTTTCACGACCTGAGGCAGCCGCGGCTCGTCCTCACAGTCGATCAGGACCACGTTGATTGAACGCTTGGTCAGGGGAAAGCGATGAGCGCGTCGTTCATAGGGAGAGCGAGTGTCCGAGCACCGACGGAGGAGCCCTCGCCATCGAGGAGCTCGAATGACTCAAACACGAACGGCAGTGCGCTGCCGTTGAGACCGGATGCGTTCTGCGTGTCGAATATCTGGCTGACGTGGAAGTGGAGGTGAGGCTGCGAAGAGTTTCCAGAGTTGCCGACCCTTCCCAAGACATCGCCCTTCTTCACCTGATCACCCACGCGGACAGTGAGGCTCCCCGGTATCATGTGGGCGTACGTCGCGAATCGGCCATCGCCGATGTCAAGAATGATGAGATTCCCGCCCCTCGTGTCGAGGGTGATCGGGACCGCTCGGTCGTCGCCCGGCACGTTTTCGGGGACGCCGTCGATAGCGGCTTCAATTGTGCCGTCTGCGACGGCGAGGATCTCTTCGCCGTAGGCATGGTGGTCTGCATTGTCCGTGAACTCACCGACGAATTCACTGCCGTCTGGGTTCAATTGGACGAAGTCCATCGCGTATCGCATCGGGATCCGGACCGTGTCGTTGAACACTTCGATATTCCGGCTGTGCGGAGATTCGTCGGTGGTATTTGCAGCCAGCCAATTGCCTCCCCGCAATGGTGGGCCCAGTACGACTGGCTCCTCGTCCTCTATCGGGACGACCAATCGTTCCTCGAATTCGCCTTCCGCGTCGGCGGACTGCATGGTCACGACGTGCGTAAGGGTCTGGTTAGGCAAGTCGGTAGGCAACGGCAGCCACATGAACACCAGCAGCTCGGCACCTGGGTCGATCTGTGTCGACGTCTCGGAGACCCGCTCGCACAAGGCCGAGCCGGCATACGACGCGAGAAGGTTCTCGCCGCTCGTCGTATCGACCTGTCGGAGGTCCACCGCCGTCTCTCCCGAGTTCAGAATCGAGAGTTCGTACACCACGAGCGTCTCATCTTGAGTTTGGACCGACCTCACCGGATCGATGGTTCCCAACCGAATCGACGGCGCCGAGCTACTGGCACTGCTCGAGCTGCTGGAGCCGCAACTGCTGAAGTTGCTGAAAATGATGAAACCAACGGCGACAAGAGCCAGCACCACACCTATAGCTACCGCTCGACCCCGCAGGTTCATCCCACCCCCTCTGGACCAGACTAGGCCAGTGGAGGCCAAAAGGGAGTTGAACCCCGATGCCCTCACGT
>JAMBLH010000158.1 GCA_023336875.1 Actinomycetes bacterium | reverse complement strand
TCATCGTCAATTGTTGGATGGGTCCGGCGGATACGTTGCGTAGAGAGGAAGCGTTCCTGGACCTCTCGCGACCGTCCGCTCCCACATGCCTTCGACCTCCGAGGTGAAGATCTCGTCCAGATCAGGAAAGAGCACCCACCATGCTCCTTGATCGATCTCCGATTCGAGTTGGTAGGGGTCCCAACCCGAGTATCCCGCGAAGATCCTCAGGTCTTCAAGGTCGTCTGGGACCTGCTCGATATCCACGATCCCTATTCCAGGTAGGGCGCTGGGGCGTACGAACTCGACGCCCGTACCACGTCCGAGGGAGATGGCGGTCTCGGTGCTCACCGGTCCGCCGAGGAAGACATTGCTCGGCAGCGACACAATCTCTCCGATTCCCGAGATGTGCTCCTCGGCGACGAGGTCCGTTGGGCTGTTGAGGACAAGTCCTATTGCGCCTGAATCATCTTGTTCGAGGAGAAGAACAACGGTACGGGCGAACGGTGGCGTCGTGATCGTCGGGGTCGCGACGAGGAACTGTCCTGCAAGGGTCACTTCATCCACGGGGAGAATTCTCGCCTGATCGCGAACTCATGTTGCTACGGGACGGTGTACTCACCCCACTATTGTGACAGCACGGCGAAAGGAGCGCATCGTGAAGCTGGCGAGTGACTCAATAATCGATGGCGAGCCGATTGCGGCTGACTACGCGTTGGCTGAGCCAGCGGACAAGGATCATGTCACATTTGCAGGGAACAGGAAGCCCCACCTCTCCTGGACAGATGTTCCAAGCGGTAGCCAGTCGTTCGTTGTCACCTGTATCGATTTCGATGCGCCGACGGTTGGCGGCGACGTGAATCAGGAGGACAGGGTGATTCCTTCAGATCTTGAACGCGCCGAATTCACTCACTGGCTTGGAGCACACCTCCCAGCGGACCTGACCGAGATTGATGAGGGTTCTCACTCATCGACGGTCACACCAGGGGGCAAGGCCGCCAACGCGGCGCCCGTTGGCGTGCACGGCCCAAACGACTACACGATGTGATTTGAAGGTGACGAGGATCTTGCCTGGTCATGGAACGGCTATGACGGATGCGAGCCACCGTGGAACGATTCGATTCGGCACCGCTACCGATTCACCGTGTACGCCCTTGACGCTGCTGAACTCGAACTGGCCCCTGGTTTCAACAAGACTGAGTTGATGGACGCAATGGATGGTCATGTACTTGGTTCGGCATCCATAACCAGAATCTATGCCACGAATCCGAGTCTTATCTAACGATTCGTATTCCGTCTGGGGCCACCTGTCGGGCGGTGGGTGACGATCTCGATCAGAACAGTTTTTCGTCGATCCAGTCGGCTACGTCGGCCATGACCTCTGGACCCTCGACCTCGAAGTGGAGCTCGTGGCGAAGCGTCGGGTACACGCGACGCTCAACCCCTTCGGATGCCGCAAGTCCGGCACTCGCCGACGGAGGTACGAGAGGATCATCAGCTCCATGTATGACAAAAGTGGGCGTGACGATCGAAGCGTGCGCCTCAGAGAGCCTGGCCTGTTCGTCGAAGAAGGATTTTCCGAACCTGGCCGTCGGCTTGGTTTGTACAAGTGGATCAGCGAAGTAGGCCTCACCGACCGCGGGATCCTTCGAGAGCTGCTCTCCTTCGATGGAGTTCGCAACCCGGAAGCCAGGTGTTAGCCGCCCAAGGACATTCGCAGCCACTTTGAGAGTCAGAGGCACATCTGCGTCCATCGCCGGTGCTGAAAGCACTGCAATGTTCGGCTGCGGGGTGCGGTTGTCGATCAGATAGCCAGCACATTGGAGTCCACCAAGGCTGTGACCGTACAGTACCCATGGCCTCCCCGACGAGGCGACCGTTGCTTCAGCCATCTCCGATATGTCGTCATAGAACTGATCGAAGCGCTCAACATCACCTGGCGTTCCGCCGCTCTGGCCATGGCCACGGAGATCGTACGTATAGACACTTGCTCCCCTGTTGGCGAGGTGGGACATTGGTCCATCCCACCGGCCGCTGTGCTCTCCAAGCCCATGCACCAGAAGAACTTCATACCGTGGATTCTCGATTGTCCACGAACGTGTGAACAGGTCGGTTCCATCGGATGTGCGAAATACGCCTTCGGTCTCTTTCATGTCGGTTCCTCCAATGCCGCAACCATGGCTGCCCCGACGATACCGGCGTTGTTGCGCAGAAGAGCAGGCTCCACATCAGCTCTTGTGTCGAGTAGGTCAGCGAACTCCTCAAAACGCTTGGATATCCCACCGCCGATGATGATCTTTGCAGGTGTGAGAACGGTTTCGATGTGTTGGAGATATTCGTTGACACGACCCGCCCACCAACCGATGTCCATGTTGTCTCGTTTGACGAGTCTTCCCGCGGCGTACTCCTCAGCAAGCATGCCATGGAGTAACACATGACCAAACTCGGTGTTTGGGACAAGGACACCGTTGTTGATAAGAGCCGACCC
>JAMBLH010000157.1 GCA_023336875.1 Actinomycetes bacterium | reverse complement strand
GTCATCATTGGTGTGGCCGGTGCATGGATCCTCACCAGAACCGACATTCGATTCAAGGCGTTCTGGGGAGTTGCATTCGCCATGCCCCTTGTGATTCCCTCCTACGTAATCGCGATGACGCTGATCTCGTCAGGAGGGCCAAGGGGTCTCTTCGCCGATCTCATTGGAATCCCTCTGCCACATGTAACAGGACTGATCGGCGCGTGGACCACGTTGACGCTCTCGACATACCCCTATGTGTTCCTCATCACTTCGGCAGCGATGCACAGGACAGATCCTGCACTTGAGGAGGCAGCAAGAGGTCTCGGGTCTTCTCCAATTCGCGTCTTCCGGACGATCGTTGTCCCTCAACTACGCCCAGCGATCGGCGCAGGAGCTCTACTCGTGGCCCTCTACACTCTCTCCGATTTTGGATCCGTATCTCTCATGCGCTTCGACGCGTTCACACGGGTCATCTACGCCCAATACTCTGGTCGCCTCGACCGGACCCCTGCCATTGTCCTCTCCATCGTCCTCATGCTCATTGCCGCTGTGATCATCTGGGCGGAACAGCGAACCAGAGGCAGAGGCGCATACTTCTCGATGAAGCCGACCAGACCTCCAAGCTTGCATCGGCTCGGCGGCGCCAAGCGCATGGGTGCGTTGGCGATCCTGATCCTTGCCATCGGGCTAGGAGCCGCCCTTCCCATACTGGTGCTCCTTGGTTGGGCGGGCCAGAGTCTTCAGGCAGGTGACGGCATCTTCGTGTCATGGTCCGCTGTCATCGGATCCCTTACGGGAGCAGCTCTCGCTGCGATCGTTGCGATGATGGCGGCAATCCCTATCGTTGTTCTTGGAGTCAGATATGCCTCGCGAAGGACCGTGTGGTTGGAGCGTTCGGTGCTCTTCGTATTCTCACTCCCGCACATCACGATCGCGATTGCTGTCGTGGCCTTCACCGTGAGGTACGCCCGTCCGGTGTACCAATCGCTTCTCATACTCGTTGTTGTATACGCGGCGATATTCCTTGCCCAGGTAACGGGTCCAGCGCGAGCATCTCTCCTCCAGGTGAATCCCGCACTCGAGGAGGCGTCAAGGTCGCTGGGTAGGGGAACGTTTGGAACGATGATGAGAGTTACCGTGCCGATGATGTCGAAGGGACTACTCGCAGGCGGCGCCCTTGTCTTCGTGACCACGCTCAAGGAGCTTCCGGTGACGCTCCTACTCGCGCCGACCGGTTTCACAACTCTGGCAGTTCGCATCTGGGCTGCAGCGGATGAGTTGCTCTACGCAAGGGCCGCTTCATCCGCGCTGATACTCATTGCGGTTTCGATGGTGCCGATCTACTACCTTTCGATCAAACCAAAGGACGTCGTGGGCCGATGACCGAACCTGTGATCGCTGTTGACGGAATCGCCGTTCACTACGGTGACGCGGCCGCGATCGAGGGCTTCTCTCTCGACGTTGAGGAGGGCTCCCTTGTCGCCCTCGTCGGACCCTCTGGTTGCGGCAAGACGACCGCGCTCAGGGCAATCGCTGGCTTCGAGCGACCGGCTACAGGAACCATCAGAATCCGAGGGACGATCGTCTCAGATGGGAACACGATGACCGCTCCCGAACACCGAAACGTCGGCATGGTGTTCCAGGAGTACGCGCTCTTCCCCCATATCTCGGTCGCCGAGAACGTCGGATACGGTGTGCGCGGATCAGATCGGGTTTCCAGAGTTCAGGAAGTTCTTGAGCTCGTCGGCCTCGAGAACCATGGTGACCGATTCCCCCATGAGCTTTCAGGAGGCGAACAACAACGTGTCGCGCTCGCCAGAGCTTTGGCTCCAGAGCCTGATGTCGTACTCCTCGATGAGCCATTCTCGAATCTCGACGCTCCCCAACGCGAACGTATGCGCAGGGAACTACGAAAGATCCTCAAGGCTGCTCGAGTTACGGCCGTATTCGTTACCCATGATCAGGCGGAGGCCCTTGCAATCGCGGACATCATTGCGGTGATGCGCGATGGACGCATCCGTCAGGTGGGAACTCCTGACGACGTCTATACCGCACCTGTGAGTCCATGGGTTGCAAAGTTCCTCGGCGACGCGGTGCTCTTCAACGGAACGGCCGCCAACGGTTCCGTGGCAACTGCGCTGGGGCCAGTACCAACCGCGCTCCCCGATGGAACCGAAGCCAGGGTGATGATCCGGCCGGAGTGGATCGTGCCGACCGCTTCTGATGATGGAACAGGTCTCGTCGTGGACAGAGAGTTCTACGGCCACGACCAGCGCGTGGAGATCGAGTTGAACGAGGGCGAGCTTGTGGAGGCACTCGTGCCGACGCGAAAGGCCATCCATGTCGGCGACAGAGTCGACATCGAACTCGCCGATTCGATCGTCTACGAGGCGTAGCGCTCACTCCTTGATCGTCACTCCCGCCGGATGGGTTGCTGGGATGGCATCAGCTCCGATCCCGACCCAAACGACCAGGGATGCCCTTTCCGAATGTATGGATGGGGATGATGCGCTCTC
>JAMBLH010000156.1 GCA_023336875.1 Actinomycetes bacterium | reverse complement strand
TACTGCTCCGATTGCCATCTCCAACACCGTGCTCCCTTCGTCGGTTGGTCAACTGTAGAAGGAGAGCGCGAAAAACTTGTGTATTTACGAGCATCCCGGCGGAGGATCCGACAGCTCAACCAGCAGCGCCGAGGACCGCTCTGTTGAATTCGTGTACGAGTCCTGCTGGGACGTCTCCTGGTCTGTTGGACATCGTTCTCTCCGTAAGGCTCACGAGCGTCTGCGCGGAGTGGTACACGATCCAACGATCCAGGAGTACACCGTCCACCGTCTTTCCGTAACCCTGAAATAGCGAGGCCGCTGCAAAGGGTCCCGCGTGCATTCCAAGTGACCAAGCAGCACGCGTCAGATCCCATTCGGGCGGCGCAAGTGTCGCCCATTCCCAGTTGATCAATGTGATCGATCCGCTGTCATCGATGATGAAATTGCGGGGCACCGGATCCGTATGCGCGAGAACAGGTGCACTTGCGAACGGCGGATTCAATTCCTGAGCGGCTTCGATGAAGTCTTCTGCTACACCGACTCGGGAGCGGTACCTGCTCAGTCTTCTGAGAGTTGATTGGAAGTCGATCGCCACCCACTCCTGGTCGATGCCTTTCTCGAGATTCGACACAAGCGTGTTGTCCGTCTCATGGAGTTCACGCAGGATGAGTCCCGCAGACCGTGCCAGACCCGGATTCTCGGGCAGAGTCTCGAGGTTCCATTGTCCGCCATCGGCAAAGACGATCCAGTGAAGGCCCTCCGTTGACCCTGAATCCATGATCTCGGGAGTATGCGCCCAATCAACCAGGGCATTGAGAGCGTGGTGCTCCCTACGTTCGCGTGCATCAGATCCGTACACCTTGAGCACAATGCTGTCATCATCTCGCCAGATCCTGAACACTTGATTGGCGCTCGGCTGGGACGACGGTGATGTCAGTTCCTGAATTGTGCCCCCAGCAGTGAATCTACGGGCAAGTGTCTGTGGATCCAGATCCAGCCTCCTCCTTGACGGACATTGTTGCAGGTCGTGACATCCTCAACGATGGAGAAAGGTACCCTTACTGCCCTACCGAACAGGAAGCATGACAATGTCCATCAACATAACCCTTCCAGACGGCTCCGTGCAGGAGCATCAAGATGGCACGTCTGGCTACGAGATAGCTACAGGTATAGGTTCGCGTCTGGCAAAGGCTGCGGTTGCAGTGACGGTGGATGGCGAGATGTGGGACCTCCATCGCCCAATAGAGGATGATGCAGCGATCTCTATCGTCACTGACAACACCGAGGCCGGCAGACATGTCATCAGACACTCGGCAGCCCACATCATGGCCCAAGCGGTTCTCGACCTCTATGCAGACGCAAAATTCGCGATTGGACCCGCCATCGAGGATGGCTTCTACTACGACTTCGAGGTTGACGAGCCCTTCACGCCCGAAGATCTCGAGCGAATCGAGAATCGGATGGCTGCGATCATCGTCGAGGATCAGTCCTTCGATCGTGGCGAACTCTCCATTGAAGAAGCAATGGAGACGTTCGCGAACCAACCGTTCAAACGCGAGATCATTGCGGGTGTCGACGCAGACGAGGGAGTCGACGGCGACTCGGTCAGCATATATCGCAACGACGCGTTCATCGATCTTTGTCGGGGGCCGCATCTGCCCTCGACAGGGAGGCTGAAGGCCTACAAGCTCACTCGGTCAGCAGGCGCCTATTGGCGCGGCGATGAGAAGAACCCCCAGCTACAGCGGATCTACGGAACAGCGTGGGAGTCCAAGAAGGCACTCGACACCTACCAGACTCGTCTTGAGGAGGCGGCAAAGCGCGACCATCGAAAGCTCGGCGCGGAACTGGATCTCTTTTCGTTTCCACAGGAACTGGGAAGCGGACTCGCCGTTTGGCACCCCAAAGGGGGGATACTTCGTCGGACGGTCGAGGACTACTCACGACGAACACACGCTGAATTCGGCTACGAGTACGTTGTGACGCCCCATCTCGCAAAGGCCGACCTGTGGGAGACGTCGGGGCATCTCGACTTCTACCGCGAAACCATGTACCCGGCAATGGAGCTCGACGGAGGCGAAGAACGTCCAGGGCAGGAGTACTTCGTCAAGCCCATGAACTGTCCCTTCCATATTCTGATCTACAAGAGCAGGGGCAGGTCGTATCGGGAGCTGCCTCTGAGACTCTTCGAGCTCGGAACGGTGTACCGCTACGAGATGTCCGGTGTGATCCACGGCCTGATGCGTGCGAGGGGGTTCACCATGGACGACAGCCACATCTTTTCAACGGAGACCCAACTTGCTGACGAACTTCAACGGCTGCTTGATTTCGTGGTGATGGTTCTGCGTGATTTCGGATTCGATGAATTCGAGGCAGATCTGTCGACGAAGCCGGACAAGGCCGTTGGAGAACCGGATCTCTGGGTGAAGGCCGAGGAGTACCTTGCCACCGCCCTGGACAAGTCCGGGGTGACCTATCAACTGGCCCCTGGCGAGGGTGCGTTCTACGGTCCGAAAATCGATATTCACATCAAGGATGCAATCGGTAGGCGTTGGCAACTGTCCACGATTCAGGTCGACTTCGCCCAACCGGAGAACTTCGACCTCGAGTACGCGACCAATCACAACACGAAGGAACGTCCGGTGATGATCCACCGAGCCCTCCTTGGTTCCATTGAACGTTTCATCGGCATCCTGACCGAGCACTACGCGGGGGCGTTCCCACCATGGCTTTCGCCAGTTCAGGTCACCGTTGTGCCGGTGGCAGACCGACACAATGAGTACGCACAGGAAGTGGCGGACCTGCTTGGCGAACGAGACGTTCGCGTCGAGGTCGATACAGCTGACGACACCGTCGGTGAGAAGATACGCACAGCCATCGTGCAGAAGAACCCCGTGGTGCTCGTAGTCGGCGACAGCGATGTTGACAATGGCACCGTGGGCATGCGGCTGCGTGGCGAGGAGACTGAGGAACGCGGAGTCGCACTAGCTGATGCGACCAACCAAATCGCTGAGCTGGTCGCTCCGCCGAGATGACGGATGAAAACGTCAGCGGCGAGCCGAACAAGGATTCAGGTTCGGATGACACAGGGCTCGTTCCGCATCGTGTGCTCGACACGGCCAGCAGAAGGGCAGCGGGCACGGTCTATCTGATCGGGGCATTGATCGCCTCTGGATTGGTTCTCGCCACTGGCAGCAACCTGATGTGGCTCACAGCCGTTCTTCCTCTGCTCGGTATCGCTGGCTACCAGTTCGTTGCAGGTAGGCGCATCATGACGTCAGACATGGAGGCGATAGAGATAGCGTCTGATGCCGCAACCTTCGATGTCGGTCACGCCTCGGCGACGCTCGGTTTCACGGGACTCACGGCCAGACCGGTGTGGCAGGTGCTCGCGTTCGAGGCGGGTCCGATACCTCGTCACCAAGCGCTGGTGACCGTGGACGCCCTTACTGGCGAGGTCACGGGCTCGTTCGCAGAGGCTGTGGAGCCGGTGTAGGAGCGGTGGCTACCGATCCTCGAGGGGCACGTAGGGCCGTGCGCACTCACCGACGTAGATCTGGCGCGGACGCATGATCCTCGTGTCCGGATCACGGTTCATCTCCATCCAGTGAGCGATCCAACCGGGGAGCCTCCCGATCGAGAACAGAACTGTGAACATGCGCTCAGGGAAACCGAGTGCCCTGAAGATGATGCCTGAGTAGAAGTCAACGTTCGGGAACAGCTTTCTTTCGACGAAGTAGTCATCCTCGAGAGCAGCAGCTTCGAGTTCGCGGGCGATGTCCAACAACGGATCCGATGCGTCCATCCGATCAAGCATCTCCTGTGCGAACGTGCTGATGGCCTTGGCCCTCGGGTCGTAGTTCGTGTAGACACGGTGTCCGAAGCCCATCAGCTTGAAGTCGTCGTCCTTGTCCTTCGCCCGCTCGAGGGTCGACTCGATGGTGGCATCCGGATCGTCATGGATTGCCTGGAGCATCTCGATGACCGCGGAGTTTGCGCCGCCGTGCAGCGGCCCCCAGAGTGCTCCCATGCCTGCTGCAACACTTGCAAACATGTTCGCCCGAGATGAGCCAACAGATCGCACCGTGGCGGTTGAGCAGTTCATTTCGTGATCGGCGTGGAGAATCAGAAGCACGTTGAGTGCCTTCACGATCGCGGGATCGATCGGTGTTATCTCCGTCGGTCGCGAGAACATCATGTGGAGAAAGTTCTCAACATACGAATACTCGTTGTTCGGATACATGTACGGTTCGCCAATCGACTTCTTGTACGCCCACGCCGCAATCGTTGGCATCTTTGCGATCAGGGTGCGTGCACCTGCATCGATCTCCTGAATACGCGTCGGCCTTCTGTAGACGTCGTAGAACGTCGAGATCGCGTACGTCGCTGACGCCAGGACAGCCATTGGATGCGCGCGTCTCGGAAACGCATCGAAGAACGACCGCATCTCCTCATTGAGCATCGTGTGGCTGGAAACGTCCGCCTCCCACGATGCGAGTTCGGTGATGTTCGGCAGCTTTCCGTAGAGCAGCAGATACGCCACCTCGAGAAAAGAAGCACCCGCTGCAACTGCCTCGATGTCATAGCCTCTATACAGCAGTTGTCCTGCTGCACCATCGATGTAGGTGATCGATGACCTGGCCATCGCGGTGTTGGCGAAACCTGGATCGAATGTCACGTAACCGGTCTCAGGCCGCAACTTGCGGATGTCGACTCCCTGGTTTCCAACGGATGGTTGGAGGACGTCTGCGTCGAATGACTTGGTTTCAAGTCCAATACTTGCGGTGTGTTCGCTCATAGAATCTGACCCTTTCGTGCCGAGGCGAGGAGCGCGTGGACACGAAACCTCCGGCGCCCCGGGAGTGCCTTCATTGTAGCGGGCGGTGAAACTGTCGAAACCTGTGCTAATTTGCCCACGAAGGAGATACGCATTGCTTGATCTCAACGGGCGCAAGAAGGCAGCCCCGATCCTCGAACCGATCGCCGCCGGTCTGGCAAAGATCGGCATGACTCCCGCGGTCGTGACGGTGGTTGGACTCGCCGTCACCATCGTCGGTGCAGCCCTGATCGCTACAGGAAACCCTTTTTGGGGTGGACTCGTTGCTGGCACCGGGGTCACACTCGATGCCCTTGATGGGCCGTTGGCAAGGCGGCTTGGAAAGGCCTCCGATCGGGGTGCGTTCCTCGACACCATGTCGGATCGATTCGGTGAGATCGCTGTGTGGGTAGGCCTCTCCTTCTATCTTCGAGACGAGCCACGGCTGCTCGTGCTCTGCATCATTGCCCTGGCATTCTCATTGCTAATTCCCTACGTCAGGGCGACTGCCGAGACTGCAGGACTCGACGGTCGTGGCGGTTGGATGGGTCGAGCAGAAAGAATGCTGCTCATCCTTGTCGGCCTGATGGCCATTGGACTTGGACTCCACATCATGGAGCCCCTCCTGTGGGTCTTTGTGGTGCTCACCGGTCTCACCGTTGCACAACGGATTCGTAAGACATGGCAACAACTCGAAGCGTGAAGAATCATCTTGTCTACTACGCCTTCACTGCTGCCGCTGCGATCTTTGGAGCACTGCCAGAGTCGGTTGTCCGGCGACTCGGCACATGGGCAGGGACGTACGCCTCAAGGCGCTCCAGTGCAAGACGGGAGCTGCTGAGCAGCCACATGCGGCGGGTTCTGGGCCCCGATGCGAGCAATGCCGAGGTCCAAAAGGCTGTTGACGGGATGTACAGGTCGTACGGGCAGTATTGGGCGGAGACGTTCTGGTTCAGACCCAGGCGGCGTGAGACCATTATCAACAGCGTTGACCGGGTCCACTTCCAACCGGTTCTCGACGCTCAGGCTGCTGGCCGCGGCATCGTGTTTGCTGTACCGCATGTTGGGAATTGGGAGATTGCAGGAGTGATTGCCCGAGATCTGGGCCTTGACCTCATGGCAGTCGCCGAAGACCTTCCTAATCCGCTGATCACGCAATGGTTCATCGACGTGCGGAACAACTTCGGAATCGACATCGTGCTCACCTCGGACCCGGAGCGGCGATCCAAGATGATCCGGAGATTGAAGGCTGGAGGTGCGCTTGCTCTCCTGGCAGACCGAGATGTGACAGGAAAGGGCGTAACCGTGGAGTTCTTCGGTGAGGAAACCACTGTTCCGGCCGGACCGGTCGCCCTGGCCGAATTGACGAACTCTGTGGTTCTCCCTGTCGTCGCCTACTTCAAGGATGAAGGTGGCTACACGATCGAGGTGGGGGACCCAATCGAGACACCGGACACCGGTACGAGATCCGAACGGGTCCAACTTGGATCACAGAGAGTCGCGGACGCTCTCGAGGCCCAGATACGAAAGCATCCGTCCCAGTGGCACCTGTTTCAACCAAACTGGCCCTCAGATTCCGACATCATTTCTTCAGAATCGGCATGAGGGTCGCACTCGTCAGTCCCTACGATCTCGGCCTCCCAGGAGGTGTGCAGGACCAGGTTGTCCAACTCTCCCACTGGCTTGAAGACCTCGGCCACGAGTCGATGGTGGTGGGGCCAGGCGACAGTGGGCCCGAGGGCGCCATCCTGATCGGCTCGACGCGAAGTATTCGAGCCAACCGCGCATCCACACCGATAGCACTCAATCCGGCTGTGTCGAAACGACTCAAGCAGGCAGTCGATGATGCGGATGTGGTGCACATTCATGAACCGTTGATGCCGTTTGTGTCGGCAGTCGCGACAGCAATTGACACGCATCCGACTGTTGGGACGTTCCACGCTGACCCGCCGACCTGGGCGCGATTCGGCTATCGCGTCGGTTCATCTGTCTGGAGCAGGTTGATCGGCCGCATAGACGTAGTAACAACGGTAAGCAACGTATCAGAATCAGCGATAGCTCCGTTCGTGGACGCCAGAGTGATCCCCAACGGAGTCGATATTGCCCTATACGGAGGGGGTGCGAAGGCACGGAATCGTGTCGTATTCCTCGGGAGGGATGACGAGAGAAAAGGCCTTCAGGTACTCCTCGACGCCTGGCCGTCCGTGCTTGAGATTGTCCCGGACGCGGAACTCGTTGTCATCGGCGCCATCCGAGACGATCACATCCCGGGTGTGACCTACCTCGGAAGAGTCAACGATGAGGACAAGCGAGCCGAGCTCGCCGCGGCAGAAATTTTCTGCGCTCCGAATCTCGGCGGCGAATCGTTCGGGATCGTCGTGGCCGAGGGAATGGCGTCAGAGTGTGCTGTTGTCGCATCGGCAATTCCTGCGTTCATCGACGTGCTGAGCGATTCGGGGGTGTTGACGCCTCCTGGGGACGTCAACAGCCTCGCGGAGGCCCTTGTGTCACTTCTGACGAACACAGACCTCATGCGGCGGAGACAAGCGTCCGCTTTTTCAGCGGTGGGTCGGTTCGATGGCATATCCGTGGCCCGTCAGTATGTGAATGCGTATGAGGATGCGGTCTCCCTTCATCGGTCATGACGGCACATGTCATCATGTAGAAGTCATCATGTAGAATTCGATTACTCAACAAGGGAATGTGACATGGCTGCCAATGAACAGCTGACGGGAACGGAGCAGGTCAAGCGAGGCCTTGCAGAGATGCTCAAGGGCGGCGTGATCATGGACGTCGTGAACGCCGAACAGGCAGTGATCGCCGAAGCAGCAGGAGCGTGTGCCGTCATGTCCCTTGAACGAGTACCCGCGGACATCCGTGCGCATGGCGGTGTTGCTCGCATGGCGGACCCCGCCCGCACGGAGGAGATCATCGCCGCGGTGTCGATTCCCGTGATGGCAAAATCGCGGATTGGGCACTTCGTAGAAGCTCAGGTGCTCCAGTCCCTCGGTGTCGACTACATCGACGAATCCGAGGTACTCACGCCGGTGGATACCAACCACATCGACAAGCATGCGTTCACGGTTCCGTTTGTCTGCGGCGCAAAGGACCTCGGTGAGGCGCTTCGCCGGATCGGAGAAGGCGCTGCCATGATTCGCACCAAGGGCGAGCCGGGAACAGGAGACGTGGTTGAGGCGGTGAGGCACATGAGGAAGATGAATACGCAGATCGGCTGGCTCACAACACTCGATCCCAATGAGATGATGAACGCAGCAAAGGAACTTCGTGCTCCGATATCTCTAGTGCAGGAGGTTGCTCTGTCGGGCAGGTTGCCGGTTGTGAACTTCGCTGCCGGGGGAATAGCGACACCTTCCGATGCGGCGCTAATGATGCAACTCGGCTGCGACGGCATATTCGTTGGTTCGGGTGTCTTCAAGTCCGACGAACCCGATGTGAGGGCCCGAGCGATTGTTGAGGCAACGACGTTCTATCGCGACCCGGAGAAGATCGGCAAGGTGTCGCGTAATCTTGGTGAAGCGATGGTCGGCATCAACATCGACGAGCTGCAGTCCATCGAGATGATGCAGAACCGCGGCTCATGATCGTCGGCGTTCTCGCCCTTCAAGGAGATTTCCGCGAGCACATTGCAATACTGTCGAAAATGGGTGTCGACGCCGAGGAGATACGAACGCCCGAGGAACTAGCAGCTGTGGACGCCCTCGTGATCCCGGGTGGAGAATCGACGACGATTGGACGTCTTGCCGAGGTGTACGGTCTCATCGGACCGATCCAGAGCCGCTGCGAAGCGGGAATGCCCGTACTTGGCACCTGTGCAGGCATGATCTTCCTTGCGTCATCGACAGCAGATGGAGATCAGGCACAGCTCGGGGTTCTCGACGCATGTGTTCGCCGCAACGCGTTCGGCCGCCAGTTCGACTCATTCGAGGCCGATCTCGAGGTTGTGGGACTTGATGAACCAATGCACGCCGTGTTCATCAGGGCACCGTGGATGGAGAAGATCGGTGCAGACGTCGAGGTGCTTGCGTCGGTTATCGATACCGAAGGGGAGTCACATCCTGTCCTCGTCCGCGAGGGCCGTATCCTTGCAACCTCATTTCACCCGGAACTCACCGGTGACGAGCGCCTGCACAGGATGCTTGTTGATCTAGTCGACGACATCTGAGGAGATCAAGTGGCGGGACACTCAAAATGGGCGAATATCAAGCACCGCAAGGGTCGTCAGGATGCCAAGCGGGGAAAGCTGTTCGCCAAATTGACAAAGAGCATCGAATCTGCCGCCCGAACGGGTGGGTCCGACGTCGACTCCAACGCAACTCTCGCCACCGCAATCCAGAAGGCGAAGGACAACTCTGTCCCGAAGGACAACATCGAGCGCGCCGTTGCCCGCGGCGCAGGTGACGTTGATGGTGTCGACTACATCGAGGCGTTCTACGAGGGGTATGCGCCCGGTGGTGTTGCGCTGTATGTCCAGATCCTGACAGACAATCGGAACAGGGCAGCTTCTGATGTTCGCTCGACCTTCTCCAAGAACGGCGGGAATCTCGGCGAGCCTGGTTCCGTCGGCTATCTCTTCGAGCAGAAGGGGTACATCCTTGCAACGGGCGATGAGGACACGGTGATGATAGCGGCACTCGAAGGGGGAGCGGAGGACATCACAGGAGAGAGCACGATGTGGGAGATCACCTGCGCACCAAGTGATCTCCAGGTTGTGCGAGCCGAACTCGAGAGTGCCGGTATCCAGATCGAATCAGGCGACATCACCTACCTTCCCTCAACATCAATCGCCCTGGACGGCTCATCGGCCCCGAAGGTGCTCCGACTCGTAGATGCCCTTGAGGATCTCGATGATGTCCAAGCTGTGTTCGGGAACTTCGACATTCCTGACGAGATCCTCGCAAGCCTCGAATAGATGACGCTCGCACCGCTCCACTCGGGCGGGTCCACAGGGAGTATTCGAACTGCGGAAGCGACGCTGATGCGGCGAGGTTCTTTGCCTCGTCGCATGGGATGGCTACACTGTCGAACACATGTTCGTTCTAGGAATAGATCCGGGGCTCACGCGAACCGGGTACGGCATCATTGAATCGAGAGGCGGCAGGGAGAGTGCGATCGCCGCTGGCGTCGTTCGCACTGATCCGCAGCTCACAACGGCCGATCGACTCGTCGAACTCCGGAGGGATATCGAGATGCTTGTAAACGACTACACGATCGACGCGGCAGCGATCGAGCAGGTATTCGTCAACAGGAATCGGAATACCGCAATGGCTGTCGCTCGAGCCTCAGGCGTGATTATGGAGGTCATTGCACAGAAGGGGATCCCTATAGCTGAGTACACCCCCTCCCAGATGAAGATGGCGGTCACCGGCTCCGGATCTGCGGACAAGAAACAGGTCAGTGCGGTCATCTCCATGCGACTCGGCCTCCAGGGCGTCGATGGTCCCGCCGACGTCGCTGACGCACTTGGCATCGCGATGTGCCACGCTCAGCACCACGTTGCGTCCACGTTGGGAGCAAAGTCATGATCGGAAGATTGCGCGGTGTCATTGCTGATCGTGGACAGGAAACCATCGTTGTGGACGTCGCGGGCGTCGGCTATCTGGTTGCCGTCACCCCTCGCACGCTCACAGATCTCCCAGGTGTCGGTGAAGAGGTTGTCCTCCACACCCATCTCCACGTGCGTGAGGACCAACTCGCGCTGTATGGATTTGCATCCCTTCCCGACAAGGATCTCTTCGGATTGCTCCTCGGTGTGTCGGGCGTGGGTCCAAAGGTCGCAATGGCCATACTTGGGACGATGACGTACGAGCAGCTGAGTGCCGCTGTCTCGTCGGATGACATAGCCGCCCTCACAGCTGTCCCTGGAATCGGCAAGAGGAGCGCGCAGAAGCTCCTTCTCGAGCTAAAGCCCAAGTTGGATGTTGTGGACGATGTGCTGTACTCAACGAGCGCGATTGCCGAGGTGCGCGAGGCCCTTGAAGGGCTTGGTTATGGACCGGACGAGATCAGGGGCACGCTCACGGACATGCCACAAGATCTCCCGATCGAAGAAATGGTGAGGCGTTCTTTGCAGCAACTTGGTAAGGCTGGTGGCTGATGCGCGAGGAAGGTCTGCTGACCACCGTCCAGTCTCCTGAAGAGATCGAAGCTGAGATCGGTCTGAGACCGAAGCGTCTCGAGGAGTTCGTTGGGCAGGATGCGCTAAAGGAACGCTTGTCGATTCTCATCGAAGCTGCAAGCGGCCGCGGTGAATCAGTTGATCATCTGTTGTTCTCCGGCCCGCCGGGTCTTGGCAAGACGAGCTTGGCGGCAATTGTTGCGAACGAAATGGGAGCATCATTTCGATCGACGTCTGGTCCTGCCCTCGACAGACCGGGGGATCTTGCTGCCGTCATCACGAATCTCGAACATGGCGACGTTCTGTTCATCGACGAGATCCATCGCCTCCCTCGCCAGGTCGAGGAGATCATGTATCCCGCAATGGAGGACGGTCAACTCGACATCGTCGTTGGGAAGGGCCCCGCTGCACGCTCGATAAAGATCGATTTGCCTGCGTTCACGCTTGTTGGTGCGACAACGCGGGTTGGCCGTGTCGCACCGCCGCTTCGCGATCGCTTCGGCTATGTCGCACGACTCGACTACTACGACACATCTGATCTGGCGGCGATCGTCGCCAGATCCGCGTTGTTGCTTGAGACATCCGCTTCACCCGACGGATGCGAAGCCATCGCCAGACGATCTCGAGGTACACCGCGTATTGCGAACCGACTCCTGCGCAGGGTTCGCGACTACGCGTCCGTGAGGGCCACAGGCGAAGTAGATGCAGAGACGGCCGATATTGCTCTTGAGGTGTTCGAGGTCGATGAAGCGGGTCTGGACAAGGTGGACAGAGCCATCCTGCACGCAATCATCGACAAGTTCGGTGGTGGCCCCGTCGGTCTCTCCACCCTCGCGATCGCGGTCGGCGAGGACCCCGAGACCGTCGAGGACGCTTACGAGCCGTTCCTCATCCTCGAAGGTCTCATCCAACGCACGCCCCGGGGTCGAATAGCGACCAAGCGCGCCTACACACATATCGGTCTTGAACCTCCAGCAGGCGACGGCCAGGGGCAGTTCCCACACCCGTAGCCTGTCATCGATGCGAATCGACGACTTCGACTATCACCTTCCGGCTACTTCGATTGCGCAAGCGGCCATTGAGCCACGCGATGATGCACGAGTGTTGGTCGCGTCGGATCTTTCCGAGTTGCGGTTCCGCGACATAGCTGATCTGCTGCAACCCAACGATCTGCTTGTCGTTAACCGAACGAAGGTCAGATCCGCCAGATTGCTGGGGCGAAGGAAACCAACTGGGGGGCGGACCGAGGTGCTTCTGACAAGACGCATCGACACGGAACGCTGGCAGGCGCTTGTCAGCCCATCCAAGAAGGTACGAATCGGCTCGATTGTGGAGTGCGAACGGCTCGATGTTGAGATCCTGTCGAACCCCGTCAATGGGGTCGCGACAGTCTCGCTCACGTGCGATGGGGATGTCGAGAGTGTGATCGAAGCGGTGGGAACGTTGCCCCTACCTCCCTACTACCACGGGGAACTCGACACTTCGGATCGGTACCAAACCATGTTTGCAAAGACGATCGGCTCCTCCGCTGCCCCCACCGCAGCTCTGCATTTCACCGATGGAGTGATCGGATCATTGACAAGAAACGGGGTACACATTGCAGAGGTCGATCTCGAAGTCGGCTTGGACACGTTTCGACCCATGGGCGACGGCCTGGTCGAGGATCATGTGATCCACAGCGAACGAGTTGTGGTCGACACTGCAACCGTTGCGGCGGTCGACCAGGCCAGAGCAAGTGGGGGGAGGGTGATAGCCGTCGGTACAACGGTCGTCAGATCCCTCGAAACCGCGGCCGTTGGGGATGGCAGAATTCGAGCTTTCTCTGCCGACACCGATCTCTTCATCGCACCCGGACACGAATTCGAGGTGGTGGATGCGATATTCACGAACTTTCACGCACCGAGGACGACGCTGATCGTGATGATGGCAGCGGCGCTTGGTGAGCGTTGGCGCGACGTGTACGACCATGCACTAGTGAACGACTATCGCTTCTTATCCTTCGGTGACGCCATGTACATCGAGATCACACAATGAGCGAACCAGTTTCGTGGTCAGAATCGTCAAGCGACGGTGCTGCCCGTGTCGGCACAATGCTTACCCCACACGGTTCCGTCTCCACACCCGCATTCATGGCAGTAGGTACGCGGGCGACGGTCAAAGCACTTGATTCGGAAGACCTCGAGACAATTGGAGCACAGATCGTGCTCGCGAACACTTACCACCTCATGTTGCGGCCAGGAGAGGACATCGTGTCCGACATCGGCGGCCTGCATCGGTTCATGGCCTGGGAGAAACCGATTCTCACCGATTCCGGCGGTTACCAGGTGCTGTCTCTCGAACCGAAGATCACGGAGGATGAGCTCGTATTTCGGTCCACCTACGACGGATCGAAGGTCACCTTGAGCCCCGAACG
>JAMBLH010000155.1 GCA_023336875.1 Actinomycetes bacterium | reverse complement strand
TCCGCGACACAAAGCCAGCGGAACACACCAACGCGCCCAAGAAACTGCCCCTTGACACAAAGAGGCTTCGTTATGGGCGGGCAGTGGTCGGTCCAATCAGCCAAACTGCCACGGATCGATGGTGTCTTGGATCGGTACCGCATAGACGACAATGTTCTGCTCGTATCGTCTCGTGCTCTTGTTCAGCGTGCCGCCACAGGTAATCAGAACGAGGGTTTCGGGTCCGCTGTTGCGCCATAGGTCTGCGGGGAGGGAGTCTTTGTCGTACATGGCCCGTCCAACGACCACGTACTCATGGGTAGTGTCGCCGTTCACCTCAATACGATCGCCCGGTTCGAGGGCGCCGAGCCGGTGGAACGGTCCTGCTGTGTCGCCCCACCATACGTGAGCAACGAGCACGGTTGCGCCAGGACGGCCCGGAGTTGCACCGTGGAGATACCAGCCGATGTCTGAGACGTCTGGAACTTCCATTGTCCCGTCGTCATTGAGGCCGACAGGTAGGACCCCTTGGGAGATGTCGAGATCACCGATTGTCAGCGCCGTGGGTGGAACCCTTGGGGGGAGCGTCGTGGAGGTAGTGGTTGGAGATGGACCGATGCTCTGTGTATCAGAAGTATCCTCCAATCGAGGCATCGGAGCCTCTGCTGGGGTAATGGCTGGAGTTTCCGATTCAGCTGCAGGGACGATTGGAGATGCGACCGTCTCGACGTTGAGTACCACGCCTTCGGCTGAACTTCCCACGGTAAACGCCGCAGCGACAACGACGACTGCGAGGCCACCAGCAACGAGCGCTACAACGGTTAACGCCCGACGCCAAGCCTCACGGCCATGGAGTCGGGCGTCACCATTCACATCAACCTCTAACGTCTAGCGTCGATAGCTGAACCTAACGTCGATCGGCAGTCCGACGAAGCACCAGCGCTCCACCTACAAGGAGCAACAGAAGTGCCGCCACGCCCAGAAGCGCCATATTCGGACCGGTGTCTACGGGGCTACCCGTGTCCACGGCTGTGGGTGCCGCCACTGTCGTGGTGGTCGTACCACCGCCCGCCGCTGCTTCAGCGTCGGCAATCAAAGCTGCGCCCGCTACTTGGACAGGATCGACAGCAGCCGCAATCTCCTCATCTGTTCCCTCGTCGATCTCAATCAACAAGAGCAAACTGGCGCCTTCAAGCCCTGAATAGTCCAGATCAGGGAACAATGGCTTCATCAATTCGAGGGCTGCCTCGACCTCGGCAAGATTCTCAGCGCACCCCTCGGCAGTCACGCAATCGAGACCATCAAGTGCTTCCTGCAAAGCCTCTATCGCAGCAGCCTCTTCAGTCGTCTGGGCACTCGCCGCAGCCGGTACCAACCCAAGTATCAGCGCTGCAGCCAGTAGGAGAACTGGAATACGTCGCATTGTGGCTCCTCTCATAGCCTTGTGACCACCATAGTCCTACTCCCATCAGTTGGTAACTTTCTTACTAGGGAAATACGCAACGAGTTTCAGTCTCGGCGAGTGACGGCGCAGAACCTGCATCAGAGAGCGCATAACCGGCAATATGTTCGCCGCTGCCTCCGTAGTTTGGTCTGCATTTGGTCCGCGAGACAACACGCCGCACCGGTCTGAAAAACCGCAAGTCGCTAGCCCCGGTCCTGTGATACTCGACATAAGCTACTGCGCCTTTCCAAGAGGAGCCTCCTCTCATTCACGACTATCTCGTTCAGGTGAGCTGACCAATCGGGATCCTCGGTCCGCGCACCGAATGTGCCTGCTAGGTTCGCCATTCTGTCGGAGCGCGCCGTTACTCTGACATCGACACCGGCAGATGGAGCTGAGGTGCGATACGCCGACGATGACATGATAGTTTCAGACAAGCGGGCAGCCGAGATTGCAGCGATCAGTCGCCAGCGGCTCCGCTACTGGGAGAAGACCGATCTGATTAAGCCTGACATTGAGCGGGAGATCAGTCCGCGCAATGTTGTTCGTCTGTACTCTCTACCGCGTCTTGTTGAACTGGTCGCCGCCTCGGAGCTGCGACACCAGGGGGTGTCTCTACAGCACATCCGGGGGATCATCAGCCACCTACGGAAACAGGGTTACGAGTCACCGTTGCGAGAGGTGTGCTTTGCGCTGTCAGGGGAGCGGGTGCTGTTCCAGCATGACGACGGCTCGTGGGAGGATTCGCGTCGTCCCTTTGAGGGAGTGATGTGGCAGGTGATCGACCTCCACGCAATCCGGTCCCGAGTTCGGGGACGTCTGGAGCGAAGCGAAGCCCACGCAGGTGTGATCGAGAAGCGTCGCAAAGTCCAGGCATCCAAACCGGTCTTTCGCGGAACACGGGTGCCTGTCGAAGCAGTGAGGGGCTACTTGGAGGCCGGGAAGGCAACCTCGGAGATCCTGGATGCCTTTCCAAGCCTGACCGAGGAGGACATCCGGGCGGCGGAGGCGAGTTCGTCAGCGGTTGCGTAGATGCGCTTCGTGCTGGATGAGGACGTCGACGCCCAATTGTTGGGTTCGTTCCTTCGGCAGCGCGGACACGAGTGCTGGAGCGTGGTCGAGGCAGGCCTTGGTGGAGCTGACGACGATGCGGTCGCGATCTACGCCGATGACCGTGACGCGGTTCTGATCACGCACGATGCGGACGCGACTCGTCGGCGTCGCAAGTTCACGTTCGGCCGGCATGTGTTCCTGAGGTGTCATCAGCTCGAGGCGGTAGAGCTGCTTGAGATCCATATCGACGAGCTTGTCACGCAGGTGGAGCATCACAACATTGGTGTGTTCGAGCTCGGGCGAACAGCCATCGTGTTCCGTCCACCTCGCTACGAAATCGACTGAGCGCGGTCCGCAGGCGAGTGACCTATCCACCGGCGATCTGGTTTGGTCCGCATTTGGTCCGCGGGAGGATGAGAAACGACCACAAATGGTGCGAACCAGTGAGAGGCGAAAACCCAAGGGGCACAAGGGATTCCGCCGAAACACCAATGGTGGCCCGACCCCCTGATTCTGACTACGGATCAGAAGGTTGGGGGTTCGAGTCCCTCCGGGCGTGCCACACAAACCCTTGCATTCGAACGGTCATCGTTCAGCGTCGCGACTCTGGTCTGTAACACCTGGACAAGTATCGCGGTGAATCACGCCGATTACTTCCGCTGCTGTAGGAACCATGTTTCGAGTTCGCCCTTTCCTTTACCAACCGACATCGAATCTGCACGATTGAGCAGTGTCTCTTGCCGACATGCTGTCGGATGTGGATGGTGCTAGAACTTGGCTCCGATAACGGTCTGGAGCCTTTCGGAACAGAGGAGTCGGGTATGAGACGATCAGTTGTGTTGATGGCCCTCGTGGCCGTATTGGCTGCGGCATGTGGCGCCTCGGAAGAGGCTGCAGCCCCGAAGACGACAACTACGAACGCGACCACGACCACCACCGTGGCGCCGCTAACCACGACGACAACATCAACAACCCTGCCGCCAACCACGACAACCACTGCAGTGAATGGGATCGAGACATCCCCTGTCGTGCCCGGTGAGGATCAGGATGTAGATGACATCGTTGAGGCGTACGTTGTTGTTTTCGACAGCGAGACATCGTTTGAGGAGAAGGCACCCTTCATCACTGATCCCACAGGTCTCGAAGGAACCGTCGAAGCGTACGCAGCCGCAGGTGATGGCGTTGGAGGTATCGCCCTCCAAGCTGACGAAGTCGGCATCGACGGCAACGACGCGAGGGTCATCTACTCCTTCCTGTTCGCAGGAAACCCGGCCTACTCGGATCTGGAGGGCGAGGCGGTTCTGGCGGACGCTGGATGGCAGGTGAGCACCGAGTTCTTCTGCGAGATCATGGAACTGTCCCGGGTCGGCTGTTCCCAGTGAGTTTCGTCGTCGCTCAGACATCGTCAGTGGATACGAATGTAATCCACTACCTGCCGATTCTCTCGACGATCATTGCCACCGCGTTCGCCGTCACGCTTTACAAGCGCTGGAGGCAGAATCCCTCGGCGAGGTACCTGATGTGGTGGACGATCGGTATCGCGATGTACGGCGTGGGCACCTTGATGGAGTCTCTCACAACCGCATTCGGATGGAGTGAACCGGTGTTCCGTGGCTGGTATATCTCCGGTGCGCTGCTGGGCGGTGCACCTCTTGCAACGGGCACTGTGTATCTCGTCATGTCCAAGAAGAACGCAGACAGGATTGCGACCGCCCTTGTCACGTATGT
>JAMBLH010000154.1 GCA_023336875.1 Actinomycetes bacterium | reverse complement strand
CTCGATGAGGTGGTGGCTGAGTGGAACAGCATCATCGGGCCTGCTTCTGTGCTCCTAGATGCGATCGGCGATCTTGGGCTCCCCGAAACCGTTGCGTCGGCTGTGGGCACGACCAGGGTCAGCGAGATCCCTGCAATGGCCATAAGCGACATACTCCACCACGAGTTCGATATCCGTAACGCATACGGAGACCGGCATGGTCGCGACATTCTCGACATTCAGTTTTCGGCCGCAGGACACGTCAAGTCGCTCCGCCGCGTCTTCGATGCTGCTGGGTTGGAAACGATTCGTATCGAGGCGTCAGACTCGGGAATGGGATGGGATATCGGGTATGGCGAGCCGGTGGCGACGCTGACTGCGTCATCGTTCGAACTCATGAGGGCCATTGGCGGTCGCCGGACCAGGGGTGAGATACGGGAAATGGGGTGGGACGGGGATCCTGAGCCCTTCCTTGACCACATGGTTGTTCCGCACCTCACGATGCGTGAGACGTCGCTGAAGGAGTGATGTCGCGCCCTGAGTAGAATCGCGGTCGATGACCCCCTCCCCGCTTGCCATTGCTGTGCTGATCTCTGGGAGTGGCAGCAATCTCCAAGCACTTCTTGATTCGCGTGGCCACGGAATCGACTATGTGATCTCGCTGGTTGTCTCGGATCAATCCGACGCCACAGGACTTGAGCGTGCGAGGCAGGCTGGAGTAGCCACCGAGGTTGTGTCGTGGAGCAAGTTCGGTTCACGATCTGAATTCACTGAAGCGCTGTGCGAGACGGCAGAGGCCTCTGGCGCAGATGCGATAATTCTTGCGGGCTTTATGCGCATCCTGTCCCCGATAGCGATGGATCATTTCCCAGACGCGATCATCAACGTGCACCCTGCCCTGCTTCCTGCCTTTCCTGGTGCCCATGCGGTCGAGGCAGCCATCGGGCACGGCGTCACCCTTACAGGGGTGACGGTACATTTTGTGGACGAACAGGTAGATCATGGGCCGATCATCCTCCAGGAAGCGGTGGCGGTGCGTCCCGACGATGACGCCGAGTCGCTCCATGCGCGGATCCAGTCGGTCGAGCACCGGGTCCTTCCTGAGGTGGTTTCCGCATTCTCTCGAGGAGAACTGACAGTGCAGGGCAGGTACGTACGCTGGAACCTGACACCGAGAGAGGCCACTATCGAATGACGCGGATCGCAGTTGGCAGGGCGCTGATCTCGGTATCGGACAAGCGCGGGCTGATCCCTTTCGCAGCTTCGCTTGTCGACAATGGTGTTGAGATCGTGTCGTCAGGTGGTACTGCAACACATCTTGACGAGGCCGGTATCCCCGTGACCAGAGTCGAAGATGTCACCGGCGCCCCCGAGATGCTCGGAGGCAGGGTCAAGACGTTGCACCCTCGCATCCACGGCGGCATCCTCGCCGATCTGGGAAAGGGCGAGCACAGGCAGGATCTTCTCGACTTCGGTATCGCCACATTCCAACTCGTCGTCTCGAACCTGTATCCGTTCGAGGCGACGGTCGCCAGTGATGCCGACTACGCAACGGCTATCGAGAACATCGATATCGGCGGCCCGACGCTGATCCGGGCTGCGGCCAAGAACCATGACTGGGTCGCAGTTGTTGTCTCGTCGGATCGATATGACGAGATCATTGCTGCAATCGAATCAGGCGGTACAAGCGCCGAACTCAGAACGGATCTTGCACGAGAAGCGTTCTTTCGAACAGCCCAATACGATGCTGCAATCGTCAACTGGCTCCACGCTGAGGACGGTCAGCGCAAGCTCGTGCTCCCCCTCGAACGGACGACCACACTTCGTTACGGCGAGAATCCTCACCAGCCCGCAGCGCTGTACTCGAGTGGTTCCTCACAGGGTTGGTGGAACCGAGCAGAACAGCTTCAGGGCAAGGAGATGTCGTTCAACAACTACGCCGATGCGGATGCTGCATGGCGTCTTGTGAACGACCTGCCCGAACCGTCAGTTGCCATTCTGAAACACATGAACACCTGCGGTGCCGCTACCGGTCCCACGCTAGCCGACGTCTTCTCGAAGGCATGGGAGTGTGATCCGATCTCAGCGTTTGGCGGTGTGGTCGCGTGCAACGCTCCGATCGACGGCGCAACAGCGAGAGCCATTGCCGAGTACTTTGTGGAGATCGTGATCTGTCCAGCAATCGACGACGACGCAAGAGCCGTGCTCGCGCAGAAGAAGAACGTGCGCGTTCTCGTTGCACCGGAGCCCTCTGGAGACAGTGTCGACATGCGTTCGATCGACGACGGCTACCTCGTCCAGGTGCGTGACAAAGTCGCGGTGAGTGGTGATGCCTGGCAGATGATGACCAGAGGGCCAACGGAAGGGGAGCGGCGCGACCTCGAGATGGCCTGGGTCGTTGCGACGCACACAAAATCGAACGCAGTCGTCCTCGTAAAGGATGGCGCCGCAATCGGGGTTGGAGCGGGGGACCAGTCCAGGGTGGGAGCAGCTGAACGAGCTTTGGCACGAGCGGGGTCGCGGGCCATCGGCGCAGCGTGTGCGTCGGACGCGTTCTTCCCATTCCGCGATGGCCCCGACCTCCTCGCACAAGCAGGGGTGACAGCCATCATTGAGCCAGGCGGATCGATGCGAGACGACGAGACCATCGAGTCGGCCAACGAACACGAGATAGCGTTGGTATTCACAGGAGAGAGGCATTTCAAACATTGAGCGCACAGATAATCTCGGGCACTGAAGTAGCCCGTACGGTAAAGGAACAGGTACGCAACGATGTGGCCGCCCTGGAGGGGGGTGGCAACTCGGTGGGGCTCGCGACCCTGCTGGTCGGAGACGATCCCGCGAGCCACGTGTATGTCGGTTACAAGCACAGAGATGCTGAGTCGGTTGGCATCAAGTCGATCGACGTCAAACTGCCCGAGTCAGCAACCCAGGAACAGGTCTTTGGAGCGATCGACGACCTGAACGCAAGAGACGATGTCACGGG
>JAMBLH010000153.1 GCA_023336875.1 Actinomycetes bacterium | reverse complement strand
GGGATCTCATATCGTGCCATTCACATCTCCATCTCAAGTTGGGGGACGTCGGGCTTCTCTGATCGCACCCGGCGTGACCTGCGCCTGGGAACGCCATCTGCGAACAACGCCTCGCCCATCAATCCCGCAAGACGCTCCGCCAGTGGCCACCAGTCGAAGGCATCATCGATCGAAGACGCGTCATGTTCGACAACGCGTTGTGGCTCAACGAGCCTTCGCACGTGTACGTCGAGGAGTGCCTCGATCTCGTTCCGGAATTCGTCAGACGTGGAACGTACGCCGTCATCGCTCAGATCGATGTCAGGCCGAAGGCGCACAACCATGTCATACGTTTCTGACCATCTCGCTACGAGCGGCCCGATGTCGAAGGGATCCTCGCCTCCGTTGGCCCGCAGATAGTACGCGTAGTTGTCCATGACACCGCGATCGAGGACAAGCACCTCTGCGTTCTGTGCAAGACGCAGCTCCTGACGGATTTGGGAGACGATCACCCATAGTTGAGCCTCGCCGGTTGCAGACTCGTTGATGCCGAGGGGATTGTCGCGAACGACCTCGCGTCCGTGCTCGACGGAGCGGCCGGCTCGCTGCATTGCGTTGGCGAAACCATGGACGGCCGTGGTTTTACGAATCCCGTGGGAGCCGATGAATGCAACCTTGGCGCAGTTCGGCCAAGATGACATATCTACGCCGATCGTTCCTCGGGAAGATCGGTTTCAGCGAGATCTGTGATCGGGACCAAAGTCGGATTGACACGATCACGCACGACGTCACCATCGATCACCACACGCGCCACGTCGGTGCGCGATGGCAGCTCGTACATCGTGTCGAGGAGGACTTCCTCCATGATGGCTCGTAGGCCCCGAGCTCCGGTGCCTCGCTTCATCGCCTGCTCCGCAATGGCATCGAGCGCGTCTTCTGTGATGATCAGCTCAACACCGTCCATCTCGAAGAAGCGTTCGTACTGCTTCACGATCGCGTTCTTCGGCTCCGTGAGTACACGGACAAGCGATTCCTTGTCGAGATCAGCAACGGTCGTCATCACAGGGAGCCTGCCGATAAATTCTGGAATGAGACCGTAGCCGATCAGATCCTCAGGCATCACCTGGTCGATGATCTCTGATGGGCGGATCTCCTCCTTGGAGCGCACATCTGCGCCGAAGCCAACGGACTTGTCGCCCACACGCTTTGTGATGACTTCCTCGAGGCCTGCGAACGCGCCACCAACGATGAAGAGCATGTTCGTCGTGTCCACCTGAATGAGTTCCTGGTGCGGATGCTTCCTACCGCCCTGAGGGGGTACGGACGCAACCGTTCCCTCGAGGATCTTCAGAAGGGCCTGCTGGACTCCTTCACCAGATACATCGCGCGTGATCGAGGGGTTCTCTGCCTTGCGTGCGATCTTGTCGATCTCATCGATGTAGATGATGCCCTGCTCGGCTCGCTTCGTGTCAAAATCTGCAGCGGTGATGATCTTGAGCAGGATGTTCTCGACGTCCTCACCGACGTAACCCGCCTCGGTGAGGGCGGTCGCGTCAGCAATAGCAAACGGCACATTGAGAAGTCGGGCCAAGGTCTGGGCCATCAGCGTCTTGCCAGAGCCCGTTGGCCCGATCATGAGAATGTTCGACTTCTGGAGCTCGACCTCATCCTCGGTGCTCCGCTGTCCAGCTCGCACGCGTTTGTAGTGGTTGTACACCGCTACGGAGAGCACCTTCTTGGCCTGGTCCTGGCCCACCACATACTCGTCGAGGAATCCATAGATCTCGTGCGGCTTGGGGAGTTCGGTGAACGAGATCTCCTCAGAGTCAGAGAGCTCCTCCTCGATGATCTCATTGCACAGCTCGATGCACTCATCACAGATGTACACACCAGGCCCTGCGATCAGCTTTCTGACCTGCTTCTGGGACTTGCCGCAGAAGCTGCACTTCAGTAGTTCGGATCCTTCGTACTTTGCCAAGCTTCAGCTCCCTAGCTCTCAACCGCTTCGAGCTGACGGCCTGTCAGCACAGAGTCAATAACACCGTACTCGATAGCTTCCTCAGCGCCGAGCCAAAAGTCCCTCTCGGTGTCTGTCTGGACAACCTCTAGCGGCTTCTTTGTGTGCTCAGCGAGGATCACGTTGATGTCCTCCCGGGTCTTGAGAATCTCTCGGGCGTGAATCTCGATGTCCGTGGCCTGACCGCCAAGGCCAGAGATATGAGGCTGGTGGATCATGATGCGGCTGTGCGGCAGAGCGAATCGCTTGCCGTCTGCGCCTGCAGCAAGCAATACGGCCGCTGCTGAGGCCGCGAGGCCCATGCAGAGCGTTGAAACATCCGGCTTGATGTACTGCATCGTGTCGTAGATCGCCATCAGCGCAGTCGTGGACCCACCAGGCGAGTTGATGTAGAGGTTGATGTCCTTGTCGGGATCCTCGCCCTCAAGGTGAAGGAGCTGCGCCATGATTATGTTCGCGACACCGTCATCGATCGGCGTCCCGAGGAACACGATGCGGTCCTTGAGTAGGCGGCTGTAGATATCGAAAGCACGCTCCCCACGGGGGGTGTTCTCGACGACGGTTGGGACCAGATAGCTCATCCTTGCTCCTCGGACTCATCAGCAGCGTCTTCTTGGGTATCAGACGCCTCGGAATCCTCCACAACCTCTCCGGTTCCGGATTCTTCCTCTTCGTTGTTCTCTTCTTGTTCGTTCTGTTCTTCTGCCTCGATCACGACCGGAGTCAGATCGACCGGGTTCCCATCAGAGTCGACCGCTGTTGCAGAATCGACCAAGCTGGTGAGGGCCCGCTCGCGCAGGATATCACCGGTGAGCGCTTCTACTTGACCATCCGCGTTCCAGCCATCGAGAACCGACGTCGCTTCGTCACGATCGATCGCGAGCACCTGGACAATGCGGTCGATTAGTTCGTCCTCTTCGACCTCCCATCCCTCGACCGCGGAGATCGACTCAAGGATGACTCTTGCGGAGAGAGAATGGTCTGCTTCGGCCCGGGTCGTAGCAAGAAACGAAGCCTCATCCTGACCCGTGATGTTCAAATAGTCCTCGATCCCGATCTCGCTCTCCTTGAGGCGCTCGATGAGATTCCTGATGCGGGCCTCGACTTCGGCGCTCACGAGTGCCTCGGGGAGATCGAAGTCGATCTCGTTGACAACGTACTGCATCACCTTGTCCTGAAACGCTGCGCGCTGATTGTGGACCTTGTGGGCGTGCATGTTCGTCTCGATGGCCTCGAGGAGCTCAGTGGCTGTCTCGAACTCGGTTGCCTCCTCGACCATCTCGTCTGTCAGTTTGGGCAGACTCTTCTTCTTCGCTTCCCTGACCGTCACAGTAAGCGTGACGTCCTCGCCCCCTCTGTCCGAGTATCCCTCGGGCAACGTTCCCTCGCCTGTGACCGTTTCGCCCACAGTTACATCAGCCAGCAGCGCGTCGACACCTTCGATGAACGATTGCGAACCTACTTCGTACATGAGGTCCTTGGCACCTGCGGATTCGATATCTTCCCCCTCGATGTCGACGGCGATGTCGATGAGAGCGAAGTCCCCCTCTCCCAGTTCCCCATCGTGCTCCACCAACTCAGCAAACTGCTCCCGCAGCGCATCCACCTGCTCGTCGATCTCCTCTTCGGTCACAGATGTGCCCTCAACCTCGATCTCGATGTCACCGAAATCAGGGAGAGCGTCGAGCACGGGCCAGAGAGTGACGGTGATGTCGATCTCGACAGTTCCGTCCTCGCTGTCGTCTCTCACGGCAGCAACGGATGGCACTGTGACAGGGTCAAGACCCGCCTCGTCGATGGCTTCGGGCACAACCACCTGGATCGCTTCTTCGATTGCCTCTGAACGCAGATAGTC
>JAMBLH010000152.1 GCA_023336875.1 Actinomycetes bacterium | reverse complement strand
AGCGAAGCTCGCTTAAGCGCCGAAACCTACGCCGCGCTCGTCCGGGCGTTCGATTTCAATGAACGCAATCGAATCGACTGCTATCCCGAAGCGGTGCTCTCTCGTGTCCGTGATCCACAGAATTGTGTCCTTGCCCTTGAGAACTGCCTCATAGGCGTCACTCACTGCGGCCGGATCGTCGACCTCGAGTTCAAGTTCCCTCGCCGACTTCACACCGATGCGGACCGTGTGCTTGCTGCTCATGTTGTTCCCTTCGTTGACCACGATGGTAGCTCTAAGAAATCACGAGTTCTGGGTGTGATCTGAGCCGTGGACCCGTGGCAACGATCTGCGCTGCGAGGTCGGCGAATGCTCTGGCGGCTTCACCGTCAGGATCGACAACGGTGATCGGCTTGCCAACATCTGCACCTTCGCGTATGGCGGTCACCAGGGGAATCCTCCCGAGGAAGGGCACTTCGAGATCTTTTGCGAGGGCCTCTCCCCCACCTGATCCAAAGATCTCGTAGCGAGTTCCGTCGTCACCGGTGAACCAGGACATGTTCTCGATTACACCGATGACCTCCTGATTCACCTTCCTGGCCATGAGCCCTGCGCGAACGGCAACCCGTTGCGCTGCGGGCTGGGGGGTCGTTACAACCAGGATCTCTGACTTCGGGAGATACTGGCTGATGGAGATGGCAACATCACCTGTGCCGGGAGGCATGTCGATCAGGAGATAGTCAAGTTCTCCCCAGTACACATCAACGAGAAACTGCTCGAGGGCTTTGTGAAGCATGGGGCCGCGCCACACAACTGCCTGATCAGGTTGCACGAAGAAGTCCATGGAGATGACACCCACGCCGTAGGCCTGAGGTGGCAGCAGCAGATCGTCGAGAACTGTCGGAGCCCTGTCGATCCCCATCATCTTCGGTATCGAGAAACCCCAGACATCTGCGTCGATGATCCCGACCCGTTTGCCCCGTTCGGCAAGGGCGACGGCGAGATTCGCGGTGACGGAGGACTTGCCGACTCCTCCTTTACCAGACGATATTCCGATTACTCGTACCTTAGATCCCGGGGCAGCGAGCGTGATCTCACGCTCCTCGCTCGAGGCTCCACGGAGACTTCCCGTCAGCGCGGCACGCTCCTCGTCCGTCATGGTGATGAACGTGACGTCAACCGCCGTGACACCCTCGATGCCGGTTGCAGCCTCAACAACATCGTCCAGCAGGGTCTCCCTTAGGGGTGAGCCGGTGACCGCAAGGGCGATCGTGACCGCGACGGCGCCCTTATCAGTCGCCACATCACGAACCATCCCCAGTTCGCCGAGACCCAAACGAATCTCCGGGTCATTCACCTGCTCGATTGCGTCGCGAACGGCCTGCACATCCACCACTTGGGACTCCTATCGGGGTAGTGGAAACGAGGCTAGCGACTCAGAGATTTCAACCCTCCGTCCGAGTTCGTCGGACATGCGTTGCCAGGAGTCGTATCATGTGGCGGTCAGGAGAGACCATGCCGTCAGAGACATTTGACAAGCAGATCGAAGCGATCACGGGTGCACTCGGCGACACCACGCGCAGAGGTATCTATGTGATGGTGCGCGAGGCACACGAGCCGGTTACGGCGAACCAGATCGCGTCCACATTCGACATCCATCCAAATGTTGCTCGACATCACCTCGACAGGCTGTTCAACGAGGGTTACATCAGAACATCCAATCGCCCCGTCCCGACGCCGACCGCTGGCCGTCCAGCGAAGCGCTACGAGGTCACTGAGAAATCCGTGAGCGTCCAATACTCAGCGCGAAAGTACGACCGACTTGCTGAGCTGCTGACAAAGGTTATTGCAACCCTCGATGATGGAAGCGCCCTCGAGATCGCTGAAGCAGTCGGCCACGACTACGGGGTCGAGCTGGCTGGTGAGATCGGTCTTGTGAGCGACGAGGGTTTCGAGGAAGCAGCAATGGCGGTTGCCCAGGCCATGATGGGAAGGGGTCTCGGAAATTCAACGGATCCTGCCGAAAACCGGATACTCGCTCAGTTCTGTCCTCTCTGCACAACGGTCGCAACCCAACCTGAGATTGTTGGACGAATTGACCACGGCATAGTCCAAGGCCTTCTCGAGACCGCAGCTGCTCGGCCGGTTGCACTCGAGGTTGCCCACGCGCACAAGTAGCTGTCGTGGCCTGGATCGACACCATCCGTGAGGATGAGTGGGAGGACCAACTCGCCGAGCTGTATGGGACTCTTGTTGACGGCGAGCATGATCGGGTCGACAACATCATGCAGATTCACTCACTCGACCCAAAATCGATGGAGGGTCACCTCGGTGTCTACAACGCGGCGATGTCAGGAACCAGGACGCTCCGCAAGGTCGAACGAGAGCTGATCGCTCTCGTGGTGAGCGACATCAACGACTGCCACTACTGACTCAGCCACCACCGCCGCGGTCTGCGGCGCCTCCTCAAGGACGACGAACTGCTTGTGGCCATCGAAACCGAATGGCGCTCTGCTGGTTTGAGCGAGCAGCGAACAGCGATGCTCACCTATGTCGAGAAGCTGACACTCGCACCCGGTGACATGAGCGAGGGGGATGTTGCGGCGCTGAGGAATGCTGGATTCACCGATCGCGACGTCCTCGACATCTGCACCGTCACGGCGTACTACGCCTATGTCAACAGAATCGCAGACGGGCTGGGTGTCCAGCTTGAGACCTGGCTTCCCTGACTGCTCATGGCGTCTTGGAACACGGAGCGTGCGGGACCCTAGCCCAATGGCTCCGGTCGCATCTCTTCATCTCGAAGCCGTCCGATGCGAAGGGTCTCTGCAACAAGGAGATCCATGGTGTCGGCCTCGGTTCGGAAGTTGACGACACATGCACGAATCGCGACTGCCCCGCGTACGACTGCGTTGGATGGGAGCACCTTTCCTCCGGCCTCGAGGCTATGGAGGATGGATTCATTGAGCTCGTCGAGGTACACGGACGCCTCTTCCTTGTCCGCGAGATCCAGCGGAACGAAGCGGAACGTTGCGATAGAAAGACTTTGAGGCGTCATCACCTCGAGCTCTGGCTCGTACTCGGCAAGT